>NZ_JBEHGL010000004.1:0-155705 GCF_040225085.1 Streptococcus jiangjianxini
TTTACGACGACGTGATGCTGCAAAACCTAGTGAAGCAAGTGCAATAGCTGAACCTGCTACAACTGCTGTTGATGATGATTTTTCACCAGTACTTGGCAATTGATCGTTATTCGCAGCTTTTGATGCTTCTGCTTTTTCAGAAGAAGCTGTTGCTTTAGCAGCTGATGCTTTTACTTCTGATTTATCAGCAACTTTTTTAGCTCCTTTATCTGAAGCATTAGAACCATCTTTACCTTGTTCTTCTTTTTGAGAATCATCTGCTTTTGGTGCTTCTGGTTTTTCCTCTTTTGGTTGATCTTCACCTGGCTTCTCAGATTTTTGAACTTTATCAACAGCGATAAAGTCTTCGTGATGATCTGTATTAGCTAGGTCAAATGCTGCTGTACGGTAGCTGTTCAATTCATAACCTTCTGGAACAGAAACTAGAGATGCTGTGAAGCCTTTACCTGGTTTTACATCTGTAAAGTTAGCGTTACCAAACTCATCTGTTGTTACTTGACGAGTTGAACCGTCTGCTGCTTTCAACTCAACAACTGCACCAACCACAGGGTTGAAGCCATTATCAACTACTTTAATGGTTGCTGAAGCATTACCAACTTCTTTGTCTTCTTTTGGTGCTTCTTTTTGAGTCTTATCAACAGTAATGAAGTCTTCGTGATGATCTGTGTTAGCTAGGTCAAATGCTGCTGTACGGTAGCTGTTGTACTCATAGCCTTCTGGAACCATTGCCAAAGCAGCTGTGTAGCCTTTACCTGGTTTTACATCTGTAAAGTTAGCATTACCAAACTCATCTGTCTTCACTTGACGACCTGATCCATCTGCTGCCAACAATTCAACAGTTGCGCCAACTACTGGTTTGAAGCCATTGTCAACTACTTTAACAGTTACTGAAGCATTACCAACTTCTTTGTCTTCTTTTGGTGCTTCTTTTTGAGTCTTATCTGCTGTGATGAAGTCTTCGTGGTGATCTGTGTTAGCTAGGTCAAATGCTGCTGTACGGTAGCTGTTGTACTCATAGCCTTCTGGAACCATTGCCAAAGCAGCTGTATAGCCTTTACCTGGCTTCACATCTGTGAAGTTAGCATTACCAAACTCATCTGTCTTCACTTGACGACCTGATCCATCTGCTGCCAACAATTCAACAGTTGCGCCAACTACTGGTTTGAAGCCATTGTCAACTACTTTAACAGTTACTGAAGCATTACCAACTTCTTTGTCTTCTTTTGGTGCTTCTTTTTGAGTTTTATCAACAGAGATAAAGTCTTCATGATGATCAGCATTGTCTAAGTCAAATGCTGCTGTACGGTAGCTGTTGTACTCATAGCCTTCTGGAACAGAAGCTAGAGCTGCTGTGTAACCTTTACCTGGTTTTACATCTGTGAAGTTGGCATTACCAAACTCATCAGTTTTCACTTGACGACCTGTTCCATCTGCTGCCAACAATTCAACGGTTGCGCCAGCTACTGGGTTTGAAGCATTGTCTTTAACAGCGATTGTTGCTGAAGCGTTACCCGTAATATCCTCTTCACTAGAACCTGGTTCAGTCGATTTTTTTGGTCTTAAATCCAGTTGTAATAATAATGGGTCATGATCTGAAGCTCTGCCATGTTCTTTCATGAAAATAGAATTAACATGAACCATGTCAAACTCGTAGCGATCTAGAAGATTGTTTGAGATAACTGCATTATCAAGCGATTGGTTATTTCCTTGATAGAAATATGAGAAACGGTCTGACTTATCATGGCGACTGACCAAATTAGACATAATGTCCCCTGAGACAATGTCTAGTGTCTTGGTGAACTCATAATCATTGTAATCCCCTAACATAGCAACATTTAAATCACTATTTTGCTTCATTCCTTCGGAGATAAACTGATTGATAATAGTAGCCATTTGATGGCGTTGCTTTTCTGATTTAAAGCTGACAGGCTGTACCTTACCAAAAATACCATCATCACCACGTTTTGAATTTAGATGAACAGCGACAAGGTTAATTTTTTGTCCATTGAAATGGAATTCTGCAATTATTGGCTTGCGAGAGTTGCTCCAAGCAGCGTTCATCGGATCGATACGAGCTATGCTATATTTCAGTTCACCGTTTTCCCAAACAGCAGGTGTCTTGGCATCACCCTTTGGTTTATCAGCCAAACTCACCCGATCAGCATTGTAAAGAAATCCTGTACGGATATTAGATCCAGGAGCGCCACCATCCATGTTGTTTTCTGGAGCAATATCAATATATTGATAGTTTGGTCCACCTTCAGCTTTGATTGCTTCGATCAAGCGACGAGCACTTTGACTAGCATCAACTGTACCGTCATCGGTAGTACCGTTATTATCTTGAACTTCAATTAAGGTAATAATATCTGGTGATTTCAAGTCATTAACAAATGATCTTGCAATTCGTTTCACCTTAGCATTATCTGTTGTTTTATTATTGGCTGAGAAATTTTCAATATTGTAAGAAGCAATCGTTAGCTTCTCCTCATCTTTAACAATTGTCGTTATTTCTGGTTTTACACCGCCATCAGTCACTTTAGGAGAATTGGCAACTTTAGCTAATAACTTGTAGTTAGTGTATCCATATGTGATTGGACCATAGATCCGTCCTTGGAAGGAATCTCCTGTTTTTGTAATCAGTTTCTTATCAAAAAGAACAGCAATTTTTTCTGGATGAGCGTTATCTGGTTCTAAGGTAAGCCCTCCTACCTTATTCATAAGACCTTTATAACTGCCTGGAACGACATAAACTTCTTTATTAGCTTGCGGTCCAATAATTTTAGCATTATCAATACCAACAAGCATACCTTCTAGAGATTCCCAAAAATCAAGACCATCTGTATCTGGATCGAAAGATGAAAAGGCGTCATCTTCAACAACTTTAGTTGGAGCAATACGATCAACACCAAGCATAACAGGTGCTGGTACCGTTACTTGCCCCTCTTTAATCACTGATGTCGCAGCAATTTGAGTAGTGGTTAAATCAGTAAGTTCTTTCTCACTATAACCAGTTCCTAGATATTCAACCACTTTTCCCATTACGGTTAATTTATCACCGACGGAAACGTCATGATTGGCTAGAAAAACATCAATACCATCCGATGTTTTAGGATTGCCATCGGGTGCTATATCTTGCACATAAAAATGGTTTTTATTGGCAACATATGTCACAACAACGTTTTTAACGGTGACCGTCTGATGCTCAAGTGGCGACGTGTGACTTTCTCCTTGGATTTGTCCTACCGACACTATTCTTTCCACTGGAGGTGGTGTGACACTTTTTTTAACCACTTCAAACTGATTCTCTAAAAATGGTTTTAGCTGCTTATTACCTCTATAGGTGGATAAAATCGCAGTGAGGTTGATCGTATCATTTTCTGAAATCAAACTTAACAACTTAGTGTTGTCAATACCTGTACGACTATCTACTCGAACAGCAACTTTCTGGCCTTTTTGATCTGTAATGTAAAATGTTGACGTCCCATTTGTATCACTTGAGATAGGACCAACAGTCACTTCTTTTAAAGTCACTAAAGTTGACTGAAGTTTATCAGATAAACCATCAACAGTTGTGAGTGTTGGTTGGGGAACTGAAATATCAGGGACTTTAGCAAGTTTAGAAACTTTAGTCAGTTGAACTTCCCCACTGAAATCCCCTAAAGTACCATCTAATTGAACAGTGTCGCCTCTTGTAACATCTTGTTTTTTCCCAGGATAAACATAAAGCCCATCACCAGCTTCGTCTTGAATGTAGAAACCATTTCCACCCCAAGCGTTAACACTACTAATAACCTTACCAGAAACAGTGACAGTCTGTCCTTTTTCACTCGCGCGCGCCTGAGCTAGCGGTATTATTGGACTCTCAGCGGTTGAACTAGACTCCGATAACTCCGAGGCAGAATCAACAAGGGAATTTGGATCTGTCCCTTGAACCTTCAGTGCTGTTTGATCAGTATCCAAAACATTTTCATTAACGGGAGTTCCTGATAAATCCGAACTATTATCTAAATACTCTGTTTTGGGCTGTATTATTTCAGATGTAGGATCTGATTCATCAGCAAGCACATTTTGTTGAGGTAAATTAGCAGATAAAACAAGCGGTGCGAAGAGAACCGACGCTTGTATCATATACTTATAAATAGCCTTTTTTTTCATAAGCATCTCCTGTCATTTGATAATTTTATTGTATCAAAAAGATCAGAATAAACAAGTACATCACGAACGTTTTTTATGTTTTTTTTACAAGAGTTCGTTTTCAGAAAAAATGGTAATGGCAATGTAAATGAAAAGCGCTTTCAAAAAACTGCTACATGTCTTACTATCTAACAGTTGTTTGACCAAAACTCCTCTAACGATATTATTAATTAATATAGATATGCTTGCCAATGTCTTGTTCTTACTTTGTAAACCAAATAATACGTCAACCCTCATGATTCAAATCAACAAGAAAAGACGAATAAGTGGCATAGGATTCAAGAACACCATCACTGTAGCCATACTACCAAGTAACTGAGCATTGACAAGATCTCATTGATCTCATTAGCCAAGGAACAGGACAACCTAAACCAACTAACAGAATCACCCATTAGGTAATCCTTTTAGTAACTGTATTATGAAAATCTATTGACTATAGCATATCGGTAATGTGTTGTTACTGTTTTGGTTTCAGATTACTAGATAATGCTGTTTCAAAACCAAAAATAGCGGTAACCTAGTCTCTATGTACAATCGATTTTAGTGGGAAAGCAATGAGTTATTTTATCTTAACTACGATGTCGCTATTTCTGAATTTTATTAAGTCTAACCTCATTGTCTCTTCTAAGGGTTATCCCGATACAAAATGAACTTGCTACTAGAGAAATCAGTAGCAAGTTCATTGACTTATCAATCTTGGTCATATTCTGTATTCTGACAACTCCTATTTTTTCTCAATAGGTGCAACAGAAGCCAGAAGTTTTTTCAAGCCAACTTCTGGGAATTTGATTTTTAATTCTTGTGTTGACCCAGAGCCGGATACCTCTAGGACAGTACCATCTCCCCATTTTTTATGATGGGCAATATCACCAATCTGCCAATCAACTTCTGTTGCGTTAGATTGGCTTGTTTTTCTGAAGGGTAATGGTCCCTTATTTGAGTGATATGATCGATCTGCCGGACGAGGTTGTGCTTGAGATTTACGCTCTTGAAGCGCTTGCGATAAACTCATGCCTTGTCCAAATTGGGTTGGTTGCTCCTTGGTATATTTGACACCAAAGGCAGACGTTGCTGGTCTTGCTAAACCTTGGTATTGGAGCAAGTCATCTGAAATCTCCCTCAGAAATCGTGTCGGACGATTATAAGAAGTTTTACCAAAAAGGGTACGTGTGTTAGCATTGGTCATAAAAAGAATCTCTTCAGCTCGTGTAATGCCAACATAGGCAAGGCGTCGCTCTTCTTCTAACTCTTCTGGATCTTCTGCAGCGCGTGAGAGTGGAAAGACACCTTCCTCCATACCAATCAAGAAAACAACAGGAAATTCCAAACCTTTGGCTGCATGGAGTGTCATCAGAGTTACCTCAGCGGCTTCTTGATTCCCATCGTCTGTATCGGCGATTAGTGCCAAATCATTTAGGAAACGGCCAAGTTTATCAATTCCTGTTTCGTCATCAGGTCCATCCACGTTGGTTTCATCAAAGTTTTTGGTTACTGAGAGAAACTCTTCAATATTTTCAATGCGAGCCTGACTTTCTAGAGTATTCTGCAATTGCAGAGCCTCTAGGTAACCGGATTTCTCCAAAACAGCTTCAACCAGGTCTGTAATACTGTACTTATCCAAATCAGATCGCAGATTTAAGAGCAGATTAGCCAAATCCCATACCGCCTGTGCAGCTTTTCCTTTAACACCTGAAAGCATGATTTGTTCAGAAGCATCAAGTAAACTCATGTTTTGAGTGTTTGCAAAGCTACGGATTTTTTCTAATGTTCCTGGTCCAACACCACGCTTAGGCTCATTGATAATCCGCTCATAGGAAATATTATCTGCTGTATTGGCAATAACATTCAAATAAGAAATCACATCCCGAATTTCCTTACGGCTGTAGAACTTAGTCCCACCAACCATTGTATAAGGAATATTGGACTTGAGAAGAGCTTCCTCAATGGTACGAGACTGAGCATTGGTACGATAAAGAACAGCAAAATCTTTGAAGTTTTTACCCATTTCACGTGTCATATTGGAAATGGTCGAAGCCACGAAAACTGCCTCTTCTTGTTCATTGTTGGCACGATAGTAGACCAATTGCTCACCGTCAGCGTTTTGTGTCCAGAGCTTTTTAGGACGGCGATTTCGGTTATTATTAATGACTTCATTTGCAGCTTGGAGAATTTTCTTGGTCGATCGATAGTTCTCTTCTAATAAAACAACCTTGGCTTGAGGATAATCTTTTTCAAAATCTAAAATATTTTGCATATCAGCCCCACGCCATCCATAAATAGACTGGTCAGCATCCCCGACGACACAAATATTTTTAAAGCGCGACGCCAATAATTTAACCAATTGATATTGGGCATGGTTGGTATCTTGGTATTCATCCACGTGGATATACTGATAGCGCTGTTGGTAGTAGCTAAGAACATCAGGATTTTGATCAAAAAGACGTAAGGTCATCATGATCAAATCATCAAAATCCATAGCTTCAGAACGCCGTAGCTCTTCCTGATAGGCCTTGTAACATTTAGCAACGATTTGCGTATACATATCTCCTGCTTGCATCTCGTAAGCTTTGTCATCTAACAAATCGTTCTTAGCATTAGAAATGGTCCCTAAAATCGCACGTTCGTTCCACTTTTTGGGATCCAAATTAAGGTTTTTGAGAATCCTTTTCATCAATGTCCGTTGTTCACCGGGATCAACAATGGTAAAGTTACGATTGTAACCAATGTGATCAGCTTCGCGACGTAAAATACGCACACACATGGAGTGGAAAGTAGCTATTAAAGTGTCTTGTGTCGCTGGATTAAGTGCCATAGCACGTTCTCTCATTTCACGCGCAGCCTTATTGGTAAAGGTAATGGCTAAAATATTCCAAGGATTAACAAATTTCTCATCAATCAAGTAGGCAATACGGTGTGTTAAAACGCGTGTTTTACCAGAGCCTGCCCCTGCCATAATTAAAAGCGGTCCTTCTGTCGTTTGTACCGCTTCAGCTTGACGATCATTCATTCCGTTTAACAAAGGATTCATAAGGTCCTCTTTCTTTTTGTAAAATCATTTACTATTTTACCACTTTTAACGTGTAAAATCTCCTAGAATTTTTCTGTTTTTGCTTAAAGGGCTCACATTGTTCGTTTTCTAGGTCAGTTTAAAATATTTCTAAAAATAAACTTGACAAGCCAAACTAATTGAATTATGATAAATCAAAATAAAATATACCGAATGATGTTAATCAGGAGAAGATAGTCCAACAACTATCGCCGAAGGAGTTAAACTCTCAGGTACCTCATTAGAGGTGGGACTGGTTTACTGACGGACTTCTGGAGAGACCCCTTTAGTGGGGCGCCGAAGGGGCAAGGCTATGCTCAATCTCTCAGGCAAAAGGACAGAAAGCAAGGACCAAATGAAAGAGACCTGTTATTAAGGGTCTGTTTTGATAGACTTTTTAGCTATCATCATCGTCTATTTTCGTTAGTAACCATACACCCATCTCAATAGAGGTGGGTTTTCTTTCTTTACTTTTGTTTAACCAATAATCCTTCGGTTGAGGAGTTTGTCATGATTGCTTTTTTCTCTCATCTAGATAGTCTTGTTTGGGGACCACCGCTTTTAATTCTCTTGGTTGGGACTGGCATTTACCTTTCAAGCAGATTACATCTTATTCAAGTGACCAAATTACCCAAAGCCATTCAACTCATTTTTGCTGATGATAAGGGTGAAGGTGACATTTCTAGTTTTGCTGCTCTAGCAACGGCATTAGCAGGAACCGTGGGTACTGGAAATATTGTTGGAGTGGCGACGGCTATTAAAAGTGGTGGTCCTGGTGCTCTATTTTGGATGTGGATCGCTGCTTTCTTCGGTATGGCCACTAAATACGCTGAAGGGCTCTTGGCAGTTAAATATCGCAGCAAGGATGCTAATGGTGACGTTTCTGGTGGACCAATGTACTATATTATCAATGGAATGGGACAAAAGTGGAAGCCATTAGCGATCTTTTTTGCTGTCGCGGGAGTCTTGGTCGCTTGGTTTGGTATCGGAACCTTTACACAGGTCAATTCCATTACCTCTTCTTTGGAAAATAGCTTTGGCTTCTCACCTAGATTGGTTAGTCTTGTTTTAGGAGTCTTAACTGCCCTTATTATCTTCGGCGGCATCCAGTCAATCTCAAAAATTTCAGAAAAGGTCGTTCCATTTATGGCAAGCCTTTACATCATTGCTGCTTTATTAGTTATTGCCTTTCATTACCAACACATCCTCCCGACGATTTCCCTTGTGTTCACCTCAGCCTTCAGCAAAACTGCTGCTATCGGTGGTTTTACTGGCGCCGTAGTAAAGGAAGCTATCCAAAAAGGTATCGCGCGTGGGGTTTTCTCAAATGAATCTGGACTAGGCTCTGCACCAATTGCGGCAGCGGCAGCTAAAACAGATGAACCTGTGGAGCAAGGTTTGATTTCAATGACTGGTACTTTTATTGATACCATCATTATCTGTACCCTGACGGGTTTAGCCATATTGGTAACTGGTCAATGGACAACATCTCTCGACGGTGCTCCTCTTACCCAAGCTGCCTTTGCTGATATTTTTGGAGAATGGGGTATTATCGCCTTGACTATCTCGCTTTTACTCTTTGCTTTCACAACAATCCTTGGTTGGTCTTATTATGGTGAGCGGTGTTTTGAGTTCCTATTTGGTGTCAAACACCTGTCGTTATACCGTTTGATTTTTGTTCTCATGGTTAGTTTAGGTGGTTTTCTCAATCTAGAGTTGATTTGGATTTTGGCCGACATCGTTAACGGTCTCATGGCCATTCCTAATTTAATAGCACTTTTAGCGCTTTCACCAATCATTATTAAAGAAACTAAGCGATATTTTGATAAAAATTAGCTGACAATACTCATTTTCTATAGTGTTTTCTCTATTTGACAAATCATTTCAAGTAGCTATATAATAGACAACGTTAATTTATAACCTTTATTCAATAATCATTATAGAAAGTATACAACCATGTACGAATTACTATCATCCATTGACAGATACGTTTGGGGACCTCCCTTACTAATCCTTTTGGTTGGAACTGGGATCTTCCTTTCTAGCCGACTAGGTTTTATTCAAATTTTCAAACTCCCTACTGCTATTAAACTGATTTTTTCAGATGATGCTAATGGCGATGGCGATATTTCCAGTTTCGCTGCTTTAGCAACCGCACTCGCTGCGACAGTAGGAACAGGTAATATTGTTGGTGTTGCCACTGCGATTAAGCTTGGTGGGCCTGGCGCTCTCTTTTGGATGTGGGTTGCTGCTTTCTTTGGTATGGCAACCAAATATGCTGAAGGACTGCTTGCTATCAAATATCGGATCACAGACGAAAATGGTGAAAAAGCTGGTGGGCCGATGTACTATATCACCAATGGCCTGGGACAAAAATGGAAATGGCTAGCAGTCATTTTCTCCATTTTTGGATCCATGGTGGCGCTACTAGGATCAGGAACCTTTACACAAGTCAATTCCATTACGGATTCCCTTAAAAATACGATAGGTCTTTCGCCACAACTGGTCAGTCCGATCTTGGCTGTTCTTGTAGCTGCCATCATCTTTGGTGGGATTCAATCCATTTCAAAAGTTTCTGAAAAGTTAGTTCCTTTCATGGCAGGGATTTATATTCTAGCAGCTATTGCGGTTATCCTTGCTAATGCCAACAACTTTATTCCAAGTCTCATCCTTATTTTTAAATCGGCCTTCACGGGACAAGCTGCTCTGGGAGGATTTGCAGGTGCCGGTTTCATGTTAGCCATTCAATCTGGTGTGGCTCGAGGAGTCTTTTCTAATGAGTCTGGTTTGGGGTCTGCTCCTATTGCTGCTGCCGCTGCTCGTACCAATGAACCCGTTGAACAAGGATTGATTTCAATGACCGGTACCTTTATCGACACCATTATTATCTGTACTCTAACTGGCTTGGCTATTATCGTTACTGATGGGTGGTCAACAGACTTAAACGGTGCTATCCTAACACAATTTGCCTTCGGGCAAGTTTTCGGTAATATTGGTCAAATCGCCTTGACGATCAGTCTCATACTCTTTGCCTTTACAACTATCCTCGGGTGGTCATACTACGGGGAACGTTGTTTTGAATTCCTCTTTGGTAGTAAATCAATCATTGTCTATCGCATTTTATATGTTATTATGATTGCTCTTGGCGGCTATATTAGTTTGGAAACGATTTGGGTGTTGGCTGATATTGTTAATGGTCTCATGGCCTTTCCTAACCTCATAGCATTGCTTGGATTATCACCGGTCATCCTTCATGAAACGAAGAAATATTTTACGAAGCAAAAATAAGACACAAACATCAGGAAACTGGTGTTTTTCTTGTGTTATAATGGTAGAGTTAAGAAAAATAGAGGAGCTTTCATGTCACATCCTTCTGAAAATTTACGCTTAGCCAAGCGTGGTCCGATTTTGAGTATTTCAGCTTACATGGTCCTTACTATCGGTAAACTAATTTCTGGTTATTGGTTTAATTCGTCTTCACTAATAGCTGATGGCTTTAATAACTTGTCCGATATCGTCGGAAACATTACACTTTTGATTGGGTTACATTTAGCCAGCCAGCCAGCTGATGAAGACCACCGCTTTGGTCATTGGAAGATTGAAGATCTTTCTAGTCTTATCACATCATTCATCATGTTTTTGGTTGGTTTTCAAGTATTAATCCAAACCGTTCAAAGAATCATCTCAGGCAAAGAGGCTGCCATTGACCCTCTCGCTGCTATTGTTGGCCTTATCTCAGCCCTTGTCATGTTTGGGGTTTATGTTTACAATAAAACGCTCTCTAAAAAAGTAAAATCGAGTGCCTTAGTTGCCGCCTCAAAAGATAACCTTTCTGACGCTCTAACTTCTTTGGGAACTATGGTTGCTATCATCGCATCCTCACTAAATTTCCCCATTATTGACCACTTGGTTGCTGTTATCATCACATTTTTTATCCTTAGAACAGCCTATGGGATATTTATGGAAGCGACGTTTAGCCTCTCTGACGGTTTTGATCAATCTCAACTCAAAAAATATGAAGCAGCCATTCTAGAAATTCCCAAAATAACCGCAGTCAAATCGCAGCGTGGACGAACATACGGTAGTAATATTTACCTAGATATCGTTTTAGAGATGAATCCTGATCTTTCGGTTTATGAGAGCCATGACATTACAGAACAAGTCGAAAAAATGCTCAGTGAACGTTTCTCAGTTTATGATATTGATATCCACGTTGAACCCGCTGCTATTCCTGAAGACGATATTTTTGGAAATGTGGTCAAAAAACTATATAAAAATGAAATGATTATCCTTTCCAAAATCCCAGATTTTGAGCAATACATCTCCGAAGATTTCGTTACTATTGAAGCCAACGGGAACATTCTGAATAAGAACCAAGTTATAGATCAAAAAATCTTTTACCCTGCCAACTTCACTAACTTCCAAGTAAGAAACATTAGCCAAAAAACAAAATTACTCACCTATACTTTAGAAAACAAACAACACATGAGCCTCTGGCGTCGTAACGAAAAGTGGTATTTAATCTACCATCAAATTACAAAAATAGAGGATGATTAAACCAAAAGTGAAGTTGAATTTTAGGTTCAACTTCACTTTTCTTGTTTTCTTCAACACCCCTTTACAAACAAAGGAATTGGACATTTTTTAGAGGTTAATCTTCTTTATAAACGGGCAAAGCACCAAAACTTTGGGAAGTTGGCATGATTTCAATACGATTGACGTTCATGTGTTCAGGCTGTTCAACCAACCAAGCCACTGTTCTAGCCATGTCTTCTGGCTGAAGACTGTTGGCTTTTTCATAGAGTTTGCTTGCCTTTTCGTCGTCACCTTTAAAGCGAACAGTTGAAAACTCTGTTCCACCAGCCAAACCAGGCTCAATGTTGGTTACTCTGACATGCGTTCCAGCTAAATCAGCCCGAAGATTAAGCGAAAATTGTTTTACAAAAGCCTTAGTGGCACCATAAATGTTGCCACCTGGATAGGGGTAGTTGCCAGCAATTGATCCTATATTAATCACATAACCAGACTGACGGTCCACCATACCTGGCAAGAGTTGGCGAGTCAAGTAGGTTAATCCCATGACATTAGTCATAATCATAGTTTCCCAATCATCAAAATTAGCTTCATGGGCTTTTTCAAGACCCAAAGCCAACCCTGCATTATTGATCAATATATCAATGGGGTGAAATACCTCTGGAATCTGATCAAGTGCTTCAGAGATATTTTCTTTTGATTGCAGATCCATTTGAAGGGGAAAAAATGCATCGCCTAACTCATTTTTTAAAGCCGTCAAACGTCCTAAGCGACGACCTGTCCCAATAACTTGATAACCTTTTGCTACTAATTCTTTTACAATTGAAGCTCCAAAACCAGCTGTTGCTCCTGTTACTAAGGCTGTTTTTACCATTATATACTCCTTTTCTTCTTTTAAAACGACAAAAGCCGAGTAAAGAACTCAGCTTTTAGAATTATTTTTCTTCTAGTGCTTGGGCTGCTGTAATGATACCAAGTTTGTAAATATCATCAGCACTTGAACCACGAGAAAGATCATTAACAGGTTTGTTAAGTCCTTGAAGAATTGGTCCAATAGCATCAAACATTCCTAAGCGTTGTGCAATTTTATAACCAATGTTTCCTGATTGAAGATCTGGAAAGACAAAGGTATTTGCTTGCCCAGCAACATCGCTATCTGGCGCTTTAATGGCTGCTGTCCCTGGAACAAAGGCTGCATCGAACTGTAATTCACCATCCAAGGCAAGTTCAGGCGCCAGTTCTTTGGCCAATTTAGTTGCTTCAGCTACCTTGTCAACTTGTGGTGATTTACCAGAACCTTTCGTTGAGAAGCTCAACATAGCCACTTTAGGATCAATATCAAAGATAGCTGCTGTTTGCGCTGTATTAACAGCAATTTCAGCTAATTCTTGAGCATTTGGCTCAATATTGATAGCACAGTCAGCCATGATATAACGTTCGTTGGTATTTTCACGGTTCATCAAGAAAACGCCTGATGTGCGAGAAATACCTGGTTTCGTTTTGATGATTTGAAGAGCAGGGCGAACAGTATCAGCTGTTGAATGAATAGCACCAGACACCATACCATCAGCAAGTCCCATTTGAACCAGCATCACACCAAAATAGTTCACATCACGAAGCATTTTATCAGCATCTTCTAGAGTTGCTTTCCCTTTACGGATGGCAACAAATGCTTCCTTCATCGCTTCAAAATCTTGGTAAGTTTCTGGATCGATAATTTCAGATTTTGGATCTTCAAAGCCTAGTTTTGCTAGCAAAGCTTTGACTTTTTCTGGTTTACCTAAGATGATTGGATCAACCAAACCTTCAAATTTCAAACGGGCTGCCGCACGAACAACACGCTCATCATTTCCTTCTGGAAAAACAATTTTAACATGTTTTCCAGCAACTTTTTCACGCAAACTACCAAAAAGTGAACGAATACCTTCCATTGTTAAAAAAATACCTCTATCTATTATTATTTTCTAATGACATGATAACGTTTTCGAAATCATTTGTCAAGCCAAGTTCATGTGTCACCCTCTCTCCTTTGAAAGGATCGAAGAATGATAAGGTGTGACAATGCAAGGCTTGTCGCTCAATCCCCAAATCCATTCGGCCGCCGTATAGATCATCGCCTAAGAGAGGAAAACCGATGTGAGCGAAGTGAACCCGTATTTGGTGCGTACGCCCTGTATGAAGACGGATATCAACGAGATGAACATCACCATACGAAGCAACTACCTCATAGGTTGTATGAGCATATTTTCCAGAATGGTGGACCCTTCTAGTGATGATAGAATCCTCATCACGCGCAATCGGTGCAATGATTTCACCTTGCTTGTCAAGTTTTCCTTTACCAGAAATGAGGGCAAAATAGCGTTTTTCAATAGCCTTCTTTTGTAACTGCTTATCCAAGCGAGCATGCGCATAGCCGTGCTTGGCAAATAACATCAGCCCGCTAGTATCACGGTCTAAACGTGTGACAATGTGAACTTGCAAATTGGGGTACTTGTTTTTCATAAAATAGCCTTTAACGAAGTTGGCCATGGTATTGGAATGGTTGACACTAGGAATACTAGCCACCCCCGAAGGCTTATTAAGCACCAAAAAATGGTCATCTTCAGATACGATCGACAAAGGCTCCATAATCGGCTCTAATTTTTCATAAGGCAATTCATCTGGGATATCAACAGCGATCACATCCCCAACCTCAACAATGTAAATCGCATTTTGCTCCTCATTGTTAACCCAGATACGGCCTCCCCTAAACTTAATTTTAGCCAAAAGACCCTTGGAAATATCATGTTCCTTTAAAAGAGATTTGACCTTGCCTGGTCTGTGGGCGACAAATTCAAACCTCATGAATCCAAGTCTCCGATAAAGGCATCCTTAACCCTAGCCCAAAAGCTAGTATGGCTAGGCGTAGACACAAAATGAATCTTATGATTAGAAATGTAAAATTCCACCTTAGCGATATTTTTATGATGATAGGTTTTATTATCAATCGAAACCGTATAAGTCCCTAAACGTTTTGGCACAAGAACGATGCGATCATCTTTTGGAATAATAATAGATGACCCAAGCGTACGAAAGACACGGTTATTGATACTTGAAATTTCAGTCATCTGGAGAGCCTCAATCGTTGGATGAAGAACGGCACCTCCTAGAGATTTATTATAAGCGGTGCTTCCTGTTGGTGTCGATACCAAGATGCCATCACCTCGGAAACGCTCAAACTTGACTTTGTTAATTAAAACGTCTGCGACCATCGTTTTTTCAATACGTTTTAAGGTTGCTTCATTCAAGGCACGTGAGCGGTAAATCCGCCCATCATCCAAAGTCACCTTAACTTTAAGGATGGGATAGGAAATGCTTTCTCCTTTGTCGTGTCTCAAGTTATCAATCAACTTATCCACTTCAAAATCACGATAATCCGTGTAAAAACCTAGGTGACCTGTATGAATCCCAACAAAACGAACGGTATCCAGTTCTTTTTCGTACATATGAAAAGCAGATAACAGCATACCATCACCACCGATTGTTATCACAACATCAGGGTTCTGCTTGCTCAAATAAAAATCTGGCGCATCACGTAATACATTGAACAATTTTGAAGCAATACGCTTGCTTTGATATTTTCCATTGGCGATAATCGCCACTCGCATCGGCTTATCTGTAATATTCGTCTGTGTCATCACTGTTTCCTATACCATCACTTAAACTTCTATTAGCCGGATCAAAAAGTAACTGAGCTTCTTGAATGTCCTCTCTAATTTTTCGCATCTCCTCATCAAGTTCAAATGCCATTCTTGCTGTTATTTCCAATCGTTGTTTTATATCATCTGGAAAATCCCCACGATACTTGTAGTTCAGCGAATGTTCAATAGTTGCCCAAAAGTTCATCGCTAAGGTCCTGATTTGAATTTCAGCCAAAACAGTCTTTTGCCCATCAATAGTGTCAACAGGATATTCGACCACAACGTGATAGGATCTATAACCACTGGACTTCATATGTCGAATATAATCCCGTTCTTGAATAATTGTTAAATCATGGCGTTGTCGTAATAACTGCAAAACCTCATCTACATCATCTACAAACTGAACCATGATTCGAAGCCCCGCGATGTCCTGAATATCTTGGGCAATATTCTCCAAAAGAACACCACGAAGAGCCATTTTTTCTTGGATACTCTCTACCGATTTCACTCGTCCTGTAACGAATTCGATAGGAGAGTGCTTTTTTTGCTTGCGATATTGTTTACGAATACCCCGCAGTTTAATTTTTAATTCGCCAACGGCTTGAATATAGGGGTCTAAAAATTCTTCCCAATCCATTGTCATTGAGGACTCCTGTCTAATTTCCATCTTGTTTTACGGCACACCCTTGTAAAAAAGAGGAGTTTTTTATAAAATAAGTCTAATCATTATTATAGCATAATATTCAGACCAAAAAAGGAAATAAAACCGTCTATGAGTAATCTCGAAATCGAATACAAGACCATGCTCAATAAAGCAGAATTTAATCATCTGCAAAATCTCCTGATGCATGTCAGTCCTGTCACCCAAACCAATTATTATTTTGACACTCCTGAAGGAGATATGCGTGCCAAAAAACTCTCTCTTCGTATTAGAACCTTCGACAAGGCGGCCGAATTAACCTTAAAAATCCCTGAAAAAGTAGGCACTATGGAATATAATGTTGACCTGACCAAGGAAGAAGCCAGAGAAATCATGGATAGCGGACAATTCCCCGATTGTAAAGTCAGAGAACTACTCACCGAAAAAAATATCCCTCTCGAAAGACTATCTGTTTTAGGCCATTTAACAACTATTCGACGCGAAACCCGTCTACCAATTGGCCTCCTTGCTCTGGATAAAAATCACTATGCCGATCGCATCGATTACGAACTAGAACTGGAAGTTGAAGATGCTACACAAGGTCAAAAGGATTTTGACGATTACCTTGAGACTCATAATATCAGTTTTAAATATGCTAAAAGTAAAGTTGCCCGCTTTGTAGCAACCCTTCAAAATAGACGATAAGAAAGAGCCGAAAATCCTTCAGCTCTTTTTTCATTATCCCTATCATGAACACTACCTTTGCCTAGGTAACCTGTTCTCAATCTCTTTACGGTGTGATTCATATTTTTGTGGCAAATGCAGGATTTTCCCAAGATTTTCTCTGGTCTCGCCAACCGTAAGCCCTGGAACCTGTGTTGCCATCTCAAAATAACCTGACCTGGTTCTCTAAAATAGATAAATTTAAAATATTTTCGATCTCTAATAACCGTCACATCGTGACCATTTTCAATCAGATACTTTCGTCAATCTTTTTCGTTCTCTTCATCTGCTAAAGACCACGCAACATGATGGACCGTTCCAGATCCCCAAGTCCCCGATTCTCACATTTCCTTTTCAATGAGCAACTCCTCATATTACTTTCAAAAATGCCAAAATTATCGATTGTTAGCTATGCTTTCATTCGAAAATAATCGTTTCATGCGTATGGTCTGGTTAAACAATTAGTCTCCATGTATTTTTCTGGCTTTTTTTGGTAAAATATACTTGTACTAATTATATAAGGAGCATTTTGTCATGGCACAAAACAACGCCACCCCTCAAATGAAGCTTTTTTCTTTGACATCAAATCATGATATCGCTGAAAAAATCTCTGAAGCCTCAGGCATTCCTCTTGGAAAACTTTCTTCTCGTCAGTTCTCTGATGGTGAGATTATGATTAACATTGAAGAAAGTGTTCGTGGTGATGATATCTACATCATTCAGTCTACCAACTTCCCTGTTAATGATAATCTTTGGGAATTGCTTATTATGATTGATGCCTGCAAACGCGCCAGTGCTAATTCAATCACGGTTGTTATGCCATATTTTGGTTATTCACGCCAAGACCGTGTTGCTGCATCTCGTGAACCTATTACAGCTAAACTAGTCGCTAATATGCTGGTTAAAGCTGGCGTTGATCGTGTTGTTACCCTTGATTTACATGCCGTTCAAGTCCAAGGATTTTTCAACATCCCAGTTGATAATCTCTTCACAACCCCCTTATTTGCTGAACACTACATCAACAAAGGCTTGTCAGGGCAAGATGTGGTTGTTGTCAGCCCTAAAAATTCTGGCATCAAACGTGCTCGTAGCCTAGCAGAATACCTTGATGCACCAATCGCTATCATTGATTACGCACAAGAAGACGATAGCCATCGTGAAGAAGGTTACATCATCGGTGATGTTGCTGGTAAAAAAGCAATCCTTATTGACGATATTTTAAACACTGGTAAGACCTTCGCAGAAGCAAGTAAAATTGTTGAGCGCGGTGGTGCTACTGACATTTACGCTGTATCAAGTCACGGTCTCTTTGCTGGTGGGGCTGCCGATATTTTAGAAGCTGCTCCTATCAAAGAAATTCTTTTAACAGACTCTGTCTTATCAAAAGAACGTGTCCCTAGCAATGCAAAATACATCACAGCTAGTGAGTTGTTTGCCGATGCCATTGTTCGTATCCAAAAACGCCAACCACTTAGCCCACTCTTTACATTTCACCAAGACAAGGATTAATACATTTTGATTTATTTGGATAATGCTGCAACTACCCCCTTAACAGAGCCTGTTATCGCTGAGATGACACAAGCAATGACACTCCAGCTGGCAAACCCATCGAGTATTCACGCGCATGGACGATTAGCTAGTCAAAAATTAAGAGAGTACCGACAGACAGTAGCATCGCTTCTAAGCACGACTCCAAATAATATCATCTTCACCTCTGGAGGAACCGAAAGTAATAACACTGCCTTAAAAGGCTATGCCCTAGCCCATCAGAAAAATGGCAAGCATATTATCACATCAGCCGTCGAACATCATTCTGTACTACATACTCTGGAGTATTTGGAAAAACGCTTTGGTTTCGAAGTGACCTACCTGCAGCCAGTTAATGGCGTCATTCGTCTTGAAGACATAGAGGGTGCTTTGCGAGAAGATACTATTCTGGTTAGTCTCATGTATGCCAACAATGAGACCGGAGACATGTTGCCAATTGCTGAAGTCGGTAACTTATTAAAAGACCACCCTGCTGCCTTTCATGTTGATGCCGTTCAAGTGGCTGGAAAAATCCTTCTAGAACCAGAGAAACTAGGCATTGATTTCATGTCTATCTCAGCCCATAAGTTTCATGGACCTAAGGGTGTGGGTATCCTGTTTAGCAATCGGATGCTGTTTGATCCTCTCCTACACGGCGGAGAACAAGAAGAGAAACGTCGCGCCAGCACTGAAAATCTCATCGGTATTGCGGGCATGACTAAGGCCTTATCTGATAGCCATAAGCATTTGGATGAAAACTGGGATAAAGTTACTCAGCTCAAACACGTTTTCTTGGAACAGGTAGCTGGACTGAATTTTTATTTAAATACCAATACTAAAGCAATACCACATGTGTTAAACATTGGTTTTCCAGGTGCCAACAATGGCATTCTTTTAACACAGCTTGATTTACAAGGATACTCTGTCTCCACTGGTTCAGCTTGTACAGCAGGGACAGTTGATCCCAGTCACGTCTTGGCTGCCAAATATGGAACGGACTCACCCAAGCTTCAAGAATCCATCCGAATTAGCTTTTCAGAATTAAATACTGAAGAGGAGGTTATCGGATTGGCTAACCTACTAAAATCATTATTAGGAGACTAGAATGGCTTTTGAAAAATCAATTTCACTAAAAGATTGTCAATACAGCTATGCTATTGACCCAAACATCAAAAAATATACCCTCAAAGATTTAACTTTTTCAGAAAATAAAGTTGGTCATTATGAACTGAGTCGCCTTTTGGAGGAAGTCCCCAACTCTGGTCAAGGATTCCTCTTAAAAATTGTTATCCATAAGGAATTAACTGGTTTTAAACTCAATATTACTGATCAATCAGGTCTTCGCTTAGTGAATATCTTTAAATCTGATGACCATAAAATACTGCAAGATAAATTCTACTTCCTAATGGACAGTCTTGTAGAACGTCAAGTCTTTACCAAAAAAGAGCTATAAGGAGGGTTTATGCTAACCATTTCCTATCTAAACGATGCTAAACAAGAAAAAGAAGTTAGCTATGAGACTTATGATGCCTATCGTCGAGCCCAGATGGCTTGTATGATTAGTATTTCTGATCATTTTCCTGTGACAAAAGTTCTATACAAAGATGAGGAAATCGACTACTCCGGTAACTTCGGAAATCTCTTTTACGCACTTGATAAAAAAGCATTAAGCTAATACACCAAGTTGAAGTTGGGAAATGTTATCCTAGCTTCTTTTTTAACCTTTAAAGGATTCATTAGCCTCAGGTAAAAGCTTGCTTCTTGCTTTATTCTAGCTGCTTTATAGAGCATTAAGCGTTCTAATCATATGTCTCTTTATCTTGTTTATTGTTGACATCAAAACATTCGTGCTAGACATAAAAGTTGCATTTTTCACAAAGATTATTTAAAATAGGTAGGTAAAAGCAATTTAAACAAGTGATGTATTTATCAAGATTAAACTACATCTTAGAAAAGGAGACACAGTTATGTCTGTTGAAAAAACTATTCCAAAAGCGACAGCCAAACGTTTATCACTTTATTACCGTATTTTTAAACGTTTTTATACTGATAATATTGAAAAAGCAAGTTCTAAACAAATCGCCGATGCAATGGGAATTGACTCTGCTACCGTCCGTCGTGACTTTTCACACTTTGGGGAATTAGGTCGCCGCGGTTTTGGATATGATGTTAAGAAATTAATGAATTTCTTCGCTGATATTCTGGACGACCACTCTACCACAAATGTTACACTAGTTGGGGTGGGGAATATTGGTCGTGCCCTTATGCACTATCGCTTCCATGACCGCAACAAAATGCAAATTGCCATTGCCTTTGACCGCGATGATAATGAAATCGTTGGAACAAGTTCTCCAGATGGCATTCCTATTCATGGCATCTCTACCATTAAAGAAACTCTCAAAGATACTGACATTGAAACAGCTATCCTGACCGTTCCAAGCCTTCAAGCCCAAGAAGTCGCTGATCAGCTAGTCGAAGCTGGTATCAAAGGGATCTTAAGCTTCTCTCCTGTCCATCTTACTGTGCCAAAAGATGTTGTCGTACAATACGTAGACCTTACCAGCGAATTACAGACACTTCTCTACTTTATGAACCAGAAACAAAATTAGCTTCAAAGATTTCGAAGACTCGTGATTTTGCCTGTCATTTTAAAGAAGGTATTTAAGAGATAATGCCCTCCATAAGGTTAAAAAGAGAATAAAGGATCTGATGATCAACCTGTTATCTTCCTATTTCTGACCCTGTCTTCTTCTCACGTATTCATGATTATTCAGTTCATTTTACTGGGTAAAGAGCATACAATCTACTTTTTTGAGTTAAGGTAATCCCCTAATATTTGACGAGCGATTTCTAATAAGAATCGCTCTTTTTTGTTGTTAAGTCTCTCAAACAATTGAAAATGTCTGTCAGCTATTAGAAAAAAGGTTTTTATAGCAATCTATGGTTAGAATAACCAGACCAAGGATTTCTACCGCCAATGTATTAAAGCTTCAACCATTGAGTAAGTTGCGATTGCTAAAGCCCAAAAGGTTGATACTTCTGAGTTGTCTCAATGAAAACTCCGCTCTCCCCCTGACTAAGCGTTCAACCACAACCAGCATTTCTGAAGCATCCTTGGCCGATAGAGCAAGGTCTATTTTATTCTGTCATCAATATGATTTACAGTACATCAGACTCTTCTCGGAAGCTAAAATAGTCCTTATTTCCAATAATCAGATGATCCAACAGAACCAATCCCATATCATCGCAACAACGTTTCAATTTCTCTGTAAAACGTAAATCATTCTCACTCGGATCAACAGTCCCTGAAGGGTGATTATGAACTAAAATAATGGATGTTGCCATGTTTTTACAGGCATAATAAAGGATTTCACGTGGCTCAGCAACAGATCGTCTGACGGTACCAATAAAAATCGTTCGTTGTTCAATAATACGATTTTGTGTATCCAGATAAAGGACAACCAGATGCTCCTGCTTCTTCTTGCCTATCTCTATCATCATTTTTTTGGCAACCTGCTGACTTCCCATGATTCTCTCAGAACGTCTCGTCTCTGAAGCATGAATCCGCTTAGCCAATTCAAGCATGGCTTTGAGTTCCGTTGATTTTGCTAGACCAATACCATGAATCGTTTGTAACTCTTGTAGTGATAACTCCTGTAAATCAGCTAGACTATTGAGTTCAGACAAAATCGATTGAGACAGAGCCATTACCGGCTCTTTTTTCGTTCCTGTCCGTAATAAAATGGCTAGTAGTTCTTGATTACTGAGTTTTTCGGCCCCTAGTTGAACTAAACGTTCGCGAGGCAACAGAGCTTCATTTGGAATAGTAACTTGATACATAGAATAATCCCCTTGTCATTTGATTGTCCTATCTATCTATTCGTAAAAATATCAAAAAAGCTAGACGTTTGCCTAGCTTTTCCAATCAAATATAAAGAATTAAATTTCTTCATCCCAAAGACTGTATCTTCAAATCTGAACAACCAAATTATCAATCTCTATCATTGACGTTTACTGATTACTATGTCAACACAATCTCGGAATCTCATCTCTTTTAACCATTGATGTTCACTGACACTTTTCAATTGACAGCCTAGCACATGGCATTTAATGCTTTCAAACATCTATATCGAAGACTTAAATAGCATGATAAGGTAAATCATGAGCCTGAGCAACAGCTTGGTTGGTCAATTTTCCGTGATAAATGTTGAGGCCTGATCGAAGAGCAGGATTTTCAGCAATCGCTGTTTCAAGACCCTTATTAGCCAACTCAAGCGCATACGGTAATGTAGCATTTGTTAAGGCAAGTGTCGAAGTTCTTGCGACAGCACCTGGCATATTTGCCACAGCATAATGAATCACACCATCAACGACATAAGTAGGGGCATCGTGTGTCGTCACTCGGTCAGCTGTTTCAATAATGCCACCTTGATCGACAGCAACGTCGATGATCACTGAGCCAGGTTTCATAGTAGCTACCATTTCCTTAGTGACTAACTTAGGAGCGCGTGCTCCAGGAATAAGAACTGCCCCTATCAACAAATCAGCCTCTGCAACAACCTCTGCAATATTGAGAGTATTTGACATCAAGGTTTGAACTTTGCCATCAAATTGTGTATCGAGTTGTGCTAGACGCGCTGGATTAACGTCTAAAATAGTGACATCTGCTCCTAAGCCGACAGCCATCTTAGCTGCGTTAACCCCTACATTACCGCCTCCGATAATGACTACACGGCCTTTTCTGACACCGGGCACACCACCTAAAAGAATTCCAGATCCGCCCTCAATCTTTGTCAAGAAGCGTGCTCCCAGTTGAGTTGCCATACGTCCCGCAACTTCACTCATGGGGTTGAGAAGAGGTAATCTTCCATCTTCAACGACTGTTTCATAAGCTACTGCAGCTAATCCGCCATCAAGTAAAGCAGCTGTTAATTCAGGTGCTGGTGCTAAATGTAGATAAGTGAATAACAGTAAGTCTGGACGAAAATAACCGTATTCAGAAGCTAATGGTTCTTTAACTTTGATAACCATATCAGCTGCCCAGGTTTCCTCAGCCGTTTGTTTGATGTCAGCTCCTTGAGCAATATAATCTTCATCAGAAAAGCCAGAACCAAGACCTGCATCTTTTTCAATCCAAACCTTGTGTCCTGCTTGTTTAAAAGCTAAAACTCCTGCTGGTGTCAGTCCAACCCTATTTTCATTATTTTTAATTTCTTTTGGAATACCAATAATCATTGCTAAAACCACCTTTCAATAATTTATAACTATTTTCACATAAATTCCCCTTGTAAGTCAACCAAAAAACACTCTCATCTGATAGGAGCGGCAAGCCATTGATGTCATGCTGCATCAAAAAGCTCTTAGAAACTGAATTCTAAGAACTTTGTTTGTATTTACTTCTAAAATTTATGCTCTGTTTAATAATGCGGTGGTCTCACTTGTTTTTCTGACTTCTTCTGCTTCTCTCTGACATTGTCTTTAAGAACCTGATAGAGGGTTCCTGCAATTGGAACAGCGACTAGCATGCCAAGAACACCATTGACAGCACCTCCAACAGTAATTGCCAAAAGCACCCACATCCCTGGAAGACCAATAGAATTTCCAACAACCTTAGGATAAATGAGGTTACTTTCAATTTGTTGTAGGATTAGCAGATAAATAATGAAAAAAACGGCCAATTGGAAGGATTTCGTCGCAATTAAAATGAAACCAACCCCAGCTCCAATAAATGCCCCAACAATCGGAATTAAGGCAGTAAAAGCAATCAAAACCCCCACGGTTACAGCATAGGGAAATCCAAAAATAACCATGCCAATAGCCGTTAAAGCACCAAGAATAACGGCTTCAAGGGTCTGCCCCACAAAGAAACTATGAAAGCGGTCATGAAGGATTTCTGTGACATAGAAAATCTTAGAAGCCCATCTACCGGTATAAAGTTCTGTCAAAGTTCTCGCCTGTCGAATCAAGGTTTCCTTATTTGCCAAAACATAAAAAGAAAAAACAAGACTAACAAAGACATTAATAACTGTTGAAGCGATATTGGAAACAGACGTCAAGATGTTCGTCAGAACAGATAGCAATTGTTTGGTGATTTGTTGCGTAGATTTGGAAATGGTAGAGCTGATATCAGAGTTTTGACCAAAGAGGTCTAAGAGACGATCAACCACCTTGTTGTCATTTAATTCAGAAATGATTTTTGAAACAGCTTGAGTATCAATTTTCAAAAGCATTTGCAAACTCGAAATCAAATCTGGAAGAACGATTGAAAAAATCCAAACCACAACTAAAATAAAGGTCAGATAAGCCAGAATCATTGAAATGGAGCGCTTCATTTTTAGTAAAAACGGTATCTTGATAAACTTCCCAAACCAGTTTTCGTAGACATACATGACAATATTAATAATATAGGCAATACCTGCTCCTACCAAAAAGGGTCTTAAAGCATTCCAGAAGGTCTTTATCAGACCAGCACCACTTTCCCAATTCTGATAAATCCCAAAACAGAGAAAGAATGTCAGAACGATATAACCTACTTCTTTTTTTGTTATTTTCACGAATTCTCCTTTTACTCTATAAATACATCTTCAAGTGTTCAGAAATAAGAGCATAACCTTTTTGACTTAAATGTAAACCATCAGTTGTATACTCATCAGCCAAGTTACCCTCTTCATCGCATAAATACGGATAAAGATCAATATAGTCAGCCAAAAGTTGTTCTTCAAGTTTCTGATTTAAACGCTGAATAGCCTTGTTATTTCGGATTTTTACCCTGTCTTGATAGTCTTTCTTTTGACTAATCGGCAAAATAGAAATCAAATAGACCTTGGTCGCAATAGATTCAAACTGGATAGTCTCCAAAATGGTCTCAATATTGTTAAGAATATGCTTCTCGTCATAACCAAGACCAAGATCATTGGTTCCAATTAAAATAAATAGCTTGGCAGGTTCGACCTCTAAAACTTGTTCCTTGATGTGCGCTTTAAGCCAATTGGTATCTGTTCCAGCAATTCCTCGATTTAAGATGACTTGTTCTCGACCAAAAAATTTCTTCAAAGGGAAGAATTCAATAATCGAGTCTCCTGTAAAAACAATCGCATCTTTAGGGTCTCGCTGATTAGCGGCCAGATAATCGGCTAATTTTTGTTGGTGATATTTGGCCAAGTCAGGTCCAATAACTTCAATCATAATCTATACTCCTGATATTAGTAACAGTCTCTATTATACCGTTTTTTAGCTTAAAAACCAGTTTCAGATTGTCACTTTTTTGAATGTCGCTGGCAATCTCAGATTGACACCAAATCCTTAAAAAGGTTGGGGTTGCTCTCATTTTAATCAGAAAACTCAAAAAGGCCGAAGAAAGTTCGCCTAAAGCGGACCTGTCCTTCAACCTGAGTGAGTTATTGACTTATTCTTATTTTATCAATTCATAGATTCCCTCTGCATAAATAGCAGCTGCTGTGAAGAGTTCTTCAACATCTGAGAATTCATTAGCTTGGTGCATGGTATCGATAGAATCTGGGAAGAGGGCACCAAAGGCAACGCCACGCTCTAAGAGACGACCAAAGGTACCACCACCGATAACTTGTTCGTGTCCTTTAAGTCCAGTATGTTTTTCATAGACTGAAAGTAGCGTTTCAACCAATGGGTCTTCAGCCGGCACATAGTGAGGCGTGTGTTCATGCTCAGAAAGCGTTACTTTTTCAACTCCTTCAAGTTTTTCAAGTCCAGCTTTGATGGTTTGAGTATCTGTTCCTTTAGGGTAACGGAAGTTTAGTGCAATAGTGCTGTCTTCTTCTTTCAAGAAAGAGAAAACACCTGCATTCATGCTAACTGAACCCATTTTGGCATCAGTATAGGCTAAACCAAGCTTTTCAGCTTCAAAATCTTCATGAAGGACATCAGCTGTAATATCAATAAAAGCACGTGCTCCACCTTCAAAAGGTAAGTCTTTCAAGAAATTAGCAAGGAAAGTTGCACCGTTAACACCCTTGTATGGCATAGAGCCGTGGGCAGATTTACCATTAACTGTAATAGATACATTACCATCGTTATCTTGAGAAATCTCACCAGTCAAGTCGTTATCAGCGTTAAAGACACGAAGTTTTTCAGACAAGTCTTCAAAATTAATATCACCTGAAATAAGGGCTGTTGCTGATTCAGGAACCATGTTTTCACGCAGACCACCTTCAAATTTGTGAAGAACGACCGCACCGTCATTATCACCTGAGAAATGAAGGTATTCAGTGATATTACCTTTTTCACCATTGATGATTGGAAACTCAGCGTCCGGAGAAAAACCAAAATCAGGTTTTTTTACACCGGCATGCTCAAAGTAATAGTCCATATCAGCCCAACCAGACTCCTCGTCAGTACCTACCACAAAACGCACTTTTTTAGAAACAGGAAGACCAAGTTCTTTGATGATTTTAAGCCCGTAGTAACAAGCCATTGTAGGCCCTTTATCATCAGATGCGCCACGCGCATAGAGACGACCATCTTTAATAACAGGTGTATAAGGGTCAGTATCCCAACCAGAACCAGCAGGAACGACATCAAGGTGACCAAAAATCCCCATGACCTCATCACCATCTCCAAATTCAAACTCACCCGCATAATTATCAATATTTCGTGTCTTGTAACCATCACGCTTAGCAATCTCCAAGAATGCCTCCAAAGCCTTAACAGGACCAGGACCAAATGGGTGCTGCGCATCCGCTTGACTATCGTCACGCTCAGAATTAATACTCAAAAGCGTAAACAAATCTGCCATCATATCCTCACGGCGTTTATCAACCTCTGCTTTAAAATCAATCGTAGACATAAACATACTCCTTTACTTACTAGCCAAAAACTGACCTAATCAACTAAAATATAGCTAGAAATTTTTAATTTCAACACCTCATTATACCACGAAATGGAAAGGAATTCACGGGAGGGATAAGACATCAAGAAAAAGAAGATCAAAAGATCTCCCAAAATTCACAAATAATTAATCGCGTCCAAATAAATCTCGCGTATAAACTTTATCACTGACATCATCAAGACTACTATCATAACGATTAGCAATAATTGAATGTGTCACTTCTTTAAATACGTTTAAATCATTAATAACTTTTGAACCAAAGAATGTCGTTCCATCTTCAAGAGAAGGCTCATAAATAACAATTTCAGCGCCTTTAGCTTTAACTCTTTTCATAACACCTTGTATTGATGATTGACGGAAGTTATCGCTGTTACTCTTCATCGTTAGACGATAAACTCCGATGACCACTTTATGCTCTTTTTCAGCATTATAAGATTCACTACCATGGTAGGCACCAGCAAGTTTTAACACCTGATCCGCAATATAATCTTTACGAGTACGGTTTGACTCTACGATTGCAGTCATCATGTTTTGAGGAACATCTCTATAATTGGCAAGTAATTGTTTCGTATCTTTTGGTAAGCAATAACCACCATAGCCGAAACTAGGGTTATTATAGTAATCGCCAATACGTGGATCTAGACCAACACCCTGAATGATTTCAGTGGTTGATAAGCCTTTAGACTCCGCATAGGTATCCAACTCATTAAAGTAAGACACGCGTAGTGCCAAATAAGTATTCGAGAAAAGTTTAACAGCTTCTGCTTCTGTCAATCCCATAATTAGGATATCATTGTCCTCTTTGTATGATGCTTTATCCAGCATACTAGCAAAAGTTTCTGCCTTTTCTTTAGCCTGAGCATCTGATAGGTCTGTCCCAACGATGATACGACTTGGATAGAGATTATCATACAAAGCGCGTGATTCCCTCAAAAACTCTGGGCTAAACAAAATACGATCAGTCTGATATTTTTGACGTACAGACTCAGTATAACCTACAGGAATCGTTGATTTGATAACCATTGTCGCATGATCATTATGGGACAATACTGTTTCAATAACTGTTTCAACAGCTGAGGTGTCAAAGAAATCCTTGTCACTATCATAATTTGTTGGAGCAGCTATAATCACAAAATCGGCATCCTTATATGCCAACTCAACATCAAGAGTTGCCGTTAAATTCAAGTCCTTAGTGGCTAAAAATTCTTCGATCTCCTTATCTTGAATAGGGGACTTTTTACGATTAATTAGATCAACCTTTTCAGCTACAATATCAACCGCGGTCACCTGATGATACTGAGACAATAGTACCGCCATTGATAGTCCAACATAACCAGTACCAGCTACTGTGATTTTTTTCATATTAGCATCCTTTCACATAGAAGTCATAATACCACTCGGCAAATGCTCTTAAACCTTGACGAAGACTTGTGCTTGGCTTATATCCAAAATCACGTTCCAGATCGCTAGTGTCTGCATAAGTCACTGCAACATCTCCAGGCTGCATAGAAACTAGTTCTTTATGTTTTTCGAAATCAAAATTAGTTGGTAATACCCCCGATAAAACTAATTCTTCCTGTAAAATAGTAACAAAATCCAATAAGTTCACTGGTTGACTATTTCCTATATTGTAAATAGCATATGGTGGAATTGGTAAACCATCTTCACCATTTTTCTGCTTAGGAGCACCATTCATAACAAGTGTTATCCCTTTGACAATATCATCTACATAAGTAAAATCACGTTGACAATTTCCATAATTATAAATTTGAATAGTATCACCTTTGATTAACTTATCAGTAAATCCAAAATAAGCCATATCAGGTCTACCCGCAGGGCCATATACTGTGAAAAATCGTAGACCAGTCGTCGGAATATTATAAAGCTTACTATACGAATGAGCAAACAATTCATTAGATTTTTTAGTTGCAGCATATAGTGAAACTGGATTGTCAACTTTATCACTTGTACTATATGGTATTTTAGCATTAGCACCATAGACAGAAGACGAGGAAGCATATACCAAATGTTCAACAGGATAGTGGCGACAGGCTTCTAAAATATTATAAAAACCAACAATATTACTTTCAATATAAGCATCAGGATTTGTTATGGAATACCTTACACCAGCTTGGGCTGCTAAATTGACAACAATATCAGGTTTATACGTTGTAAAAATTTCGTCAATTAATTCTTTATCTGAGATAGAACCTTTAATAAACGTCCAAGAAACATTATTTTGTGTTACTAACATTTCGATTTGAGAAAGTCTAAAATCTTTCAGAGCCACATCATAATAATTATTCATATTGTCTAATCCTATAATGTGACCAATGTTTTCTTGCTTTAAAAGTTCTATAACAAGGTTACCACCGATAAAACCTGCAGCACCGGTGATTAAGATTGTTTTATTGCTTAATTCTAATCCATTCATGTTTAATTTATAATTTTTTCTCTAATATATCTGCTATTTTTTTGCAAGCGAATCCATCACCGTAAGGATTTGAAGCACGACTCATCTCCTTATATACAGATTCATCTGTTAATAACGTTCTAAATTCTTTGTAAATTGTTTCTTCTTCAGTACCCACTAATTTTAAAGTTCCTGCTTCGACACCCTCAGGACGTTCCGTAGTATCTCTCATAACAAGAACTGGTTTTCCTAGACTTGGAGCTTCTTCTTGAATGCCTCCAGAGTCTGTTAAAATTAAATAACTGGCGTTTAAAAAATTATGAAAATCAACAACTTCTAGAGGATCAATTAAGCGAATCCGATCAGAATTTTTGAAAATTTTTTTTGCGACTTCTCTAACTTTAGGATTATAATGAATAGGATAGATAATTTTAATGTCAGAAAATTCTTCAATAACACGGCGAATGGCTTTGAACATATTTTCCATAGCAGGACCTAGATTCTCACGACGATGTGCTGTTATTAAAATCAAACGACTATCGGAAGCCCATTCCAAATGCTCATGATAATAATCTTTTTCTATTGTTGTTTTAAGAGCGTCAATTGCAGTATTACCAGTAACAAAAATACTATCCGCCTTTTTACCTTCGTTAAGCAAGTAATTTTTAGCGGTCTCAGTAGGTGCAAAGTTGAAATCACTAATAATGCCTACTGCTTGACGATTAAATTCCTCTGGGTATGGAGAATAAATATCGTAAGTTCTTAGCCCAGCTTCAACGTGAGCAACTGGAATTTGTGAATAAAATGCTGATAAAGCAGTCGCAAAGGTTGTCGATGTATCTCCATGTACTAAAACTACATCAGGTTTTTCTGATTCTAAAACCCCTCTAATTCCTAATATAATATTACTCGTTACGTCATATAATGTTTGATTAGCTTTCATAATAGACAAATCATAATCAGGGATAACCGAAAAGACATTCAGAACTTGATTAAGCATTTCTCTATGTTGACCAGTTACGCAAACTCTAACATCAAAATTTGATCGTTTTTTGAGTTCGTTCACTAAAGGACACATTTTTATAGCCTCTGGCCTTGTTCCAAAAACAATCATTACTTTTTTCATTCATTTTCTCACTTTCTTTTTTATTAATCGTGCTGAGGATATATGATAGTATATTCTTAGCATTGTTACTAGCGACTGTTTCATTTGCTGGAATTTTTTTAAAACGACACCTCGTACTTCACTGATGCTTTATACGAGAATTTAGAATCTATATTTACAACATAATAGCACCTTTAGAATGCGACTAATATGCGATAGTTTCACAAAGGCGACCTCTGATGATACTGACTTTTCAACATTCTTTGACAATCGTCTAGAGTGGTTCAACCAGGAGAAAGTCCTCTCGACAACCCAACGCTTGGGGATGATTCGCTAGCTTCCTTTGACTTTTTTACTGTCATCAATACCACGCTCCTCAGCAGTATCCGTCGTTTTCACGCTTTGAGAATCAACGATAGTATAGGTTGGAGAGACTGCTCTGCTAGTTTTTACTCGTTTTTTTTTAACAAGCTCTGTCAGAATCTCATCCCACAGACCAGTTTCCTTGAGCCGACGAAAGAAACTCCATTCCGTTAGTCATGTAGGAGCATGCGCCATTGACAACCAGTTTTAGTGAGGTTGATAAGTAAGATTACGAAGACTTTTTGCTAGAATGATGATTTGATATGTTCATTTGTCTTTTATGGTGCACTTCAGTTTTCAACGCGGGATTTATAAACTCACTTTTTCATAAAATTTCAACCAATCACTAACCATAAGTTTACATCTGTTATTAAAAATTAAGATTAAATCTCTATTTTTTTTAATTAAATCAGTTATTTTAAAAATATTTGTTAATTGATAGATCAAAAATGTCAAGCTTACATAGATGATGCCTTCTATAAAGAATGTAATCGCTGAATTATTTTTTACCAAAAATAAATCTAATAGATAAAATATTAAATTAAAAATAAAATGGATGATTAGGTGCTTTTTATTGAATTTTATTGTGAAACTATTCCTAGTATTTAAATGAACTAAAATGATATAAGCAAGGTAGGATAAGAATGTAGTAAAAGCAGAAATTTGAAACCCAAATAGTGGTATTAATACAAGGTTCAAAATAATATTTAAAACTGCCGCAATCATATTAAAATAAAAAATTAAAATTGTTTTCTCAATTAATTCAAAATATTTATGAAATAACATAGACAAGCCGTATATAAAAATCCCAAGTACAGTCCAGTTGAAAATACTCGCATAATGAGAGTAGTTACTTCCCTTAAAGAAACTCAATAGAACAGGAGATTTTAAAATTCCATAAAAAGATAGAGGAATCATTAAAGATAAATAAACATTAATAGATTCGTTGACAAGCTTTTCTGTGCTGCTCTTACTTATTTGCCATTCTCGCATTATCATTGGATGGAAAGCTCCCAGAACAATTAACGAAAACAACATATAAATACTATTTGCTAATAAATAATTGGTTGAATAAATACCTACCTGACTATTACTCCCCAAAAAAGAAATGATATAGCGGTCAGAAGCCGACAGAACCCAATTTGAGACAGTAAGACCAACTAAAGGTAGTCCATATTTAAAATACCTAGTAAAATCAGCTCGGTCAACTTTGTAATCTAAACTAAAAAATGTTCTCCAATTTCTAAGTATCAAAATTAATAATAAAGCACCGACTAATATAATTTGGCTAGCAAAGATAGCATTAATAGATTTAAAAATTAATGCAAAAACAATCATCGGAAAAATTCTACCTATTGAAATCGCTAGTTCTAGAATCATATAGTAATAAATTTTATTAGAACTTCTAAAAAACGCATCTCCTATTTGATAAACACCGAATATAATAATATAAGTAATAATCCAGAAATTAATATTTTGCTTAAAAATTAAGGCAAAAATAATATAAATTAATACACTCACCAACAATGAACAACAACTTAAAATAATTATAAAGCCAAGTTTTTTATCATTGTAGTAAAAACGTAAGATGCTTTGCGCTAACCATAAAGTTCCTAAGGATACGCTAATATTAATGCTACTCAAAATAAGATTATACTCACCAATTTGTGAAACTGGAAAAATATAGGTCATCAAGAAAACAGAAGAAAATGAAATAAATCCACCTAGTATACGAACAAAGGTATGAATTGCTAAATCTTTTTTTTGATTATTCATGTTCGATTCCTAAAACATCATTAATGGCATCTGCAATAGGTTGCATGGTTTCATTATAAGAAAATTGACTAATGTTACTTTCTCTCTGCTTATTTTTTTGAAATTGACGGATATTTGAAACAATAGATTCTACTGTATTATCAATGAGTAGATAATTACTATATTTCTCTAAAACTTCTTTTGTACCATCATTATCATAACTATTATTTTTTACATAGATAATAGTTTTTCCAGTAGCAATGTAATTAAATACTTTACCAGGAACTTGAAAAGGGGTTCTATTTCCAAATAGTAGTAACGTGTCATTATGATTTAACAACTCATTGAATTTTGAACTTGAGACAAGTGGAGAGAGGGTTACCTTATCCTCTAAATCATATTTCTTAATAAATTCAGCAATTTTAGAGTTGTCAGAATTATAAATTGATAAATGAATATTCTCAATATTTTTCATAGCTTCTAAGAACGGGCGGGGATCACGGTGTACTTCATCAAGCGAACCACCATAAATAATCTTTAGAGTCCTTTGTTCTCCTTCTCTACTATTAATAGAACTATCCCAACTAATCCTATCAAGTGGATCGAAACCAATATGATAAGTGACAACTTTATTTTCAGGTAAGTTATAAAGTTCTTGATATTTTTTTTTATTCCATTCAGTAATCAGAAGAACTTTTGATGCTTTCTGAACTAATTTTTGTTCCATCAATTTCTCTAAACGATATCTGAAAAAACCTCTTTTTCGCTTAGGTTCATATAGCCAAGGATCACCATACACCATTATATAGGGTTTATTGAGTTTTTTAGCAATGTAGGAAGATACAAGATGAGCTGAATATGGTGATGAAATAGAAAGAATTAAATCAACATCAGTAAAGTTATCCTTATTTTTCTTGAAAGTTTTTTTTGCTTCCGGAAACCAGTCAATTGCTGAGTCGGGTATTAAATTATCAGAGATGAGTCTTTTGTAGTTAAAGCCATTGCTATTAGAGGATATAGATGTTGGAATTTTATCAATATTTTTATGAAAAACACCATTGCTTTCAGTTCGAATAACCGTGAACTTATCCATTTTCTCGTCATCAGTTATAGCATGTTTTGTTAAAACAACAACTTCAAAACCTGAATTCAGTAATTTTTTTACAATTCGTATATTTTTATCACTACACGACCCTTCAAAAGGAGGATAGTGATAGGAGACTACTAAAATTTTTGTCATAATTAATCCTTTTCTACTTCAATTACAAAATAAGCGATTAGCATATATAATAACATCAATACCGTTGATAAATATATTAAATTATAAGATCTGAAAGAAAAGAATACAATAAAATAGGCGTAAGAAGCTAACAACAGATTTCCAGCACTTTTATTTGATACGAATCTATTATGTAGTTTTTGGGTAACTAAACCGAGGATAATAAATCCTATGAAAAAAAATACTCCACTTTCTTTTATAAAGTAATAAACCAGAGGCGCTGTGTTAAATAAAAAATTATGACTACTTCCTACATTGTATAGAGGTAAATCAAAAATATTCGTCGTATCAATCGAAAGACCAAATAGCAAGAAAATATATTTATAAACTATCCTAAGAGTAGAAATTAAAAAATAATAAAAATTTACCTGACCAAAATCATATAATTTTTGTAGATAAGGATAATTACCTGCAATATAAATGACAGAATCATTTAAAGAAGCTGGTATGGGTAAATTAAAAAGTCTAAAATTACTCTCTGAAGCTTTATTTAAAAGAGATTGGCTTACGCTCATAAGCCACAGAGCTATAGAGCTAATACTAAAAATTTTAAAATATTTTTTTAACTCTTCATCAGTAGAAGCTTTTTTAGAAGTCATAAAAACAAATACTAAAGACATAAATATCAAATAGAATAAAGTATCTCTACGCGGTGAAATTGCTGGTATATAACATAATATATATTGAATATATAGAATCATGTTTCCTCCGTAATATTTGATATGATATAGGACCAGCAAAGAAATTGTATAAGCCAATGGTAAAAAATGAGTTATTATTCCAATATTAAACTCCCCAGCTTGAAAAGCCACATTCATTTCTGCCAACTTTGATAAAAAACTAAATAGACCATAAGTAGTGTCCAATTTCCAAAGATAACAAAAAGCCGAAATATTGTATATCACACAATAAACAACGAGTAAATAAATTAATCGTTGTCTCGAAGTTTTCTTTACTTTGGACTCCTTTTTACTTGATAGACGATATTTGAATGATCCCAAACACACACCTACCAAATATGAGACAAACATGATTATAATAACAATCCAAATAGTTAAAGAAAGTTCATTATTTAACCCAGATAATCCATACATTAAAATTAACGAAACTAAATTTACTCCCAAAAACACGCTTATTGGATTAAACATATTACCATACAATTTTGAAGAAAAATATATTGTAAGTAACAACATTGCTAATAATATATAGGCCATTTATACCTCACTTTTTTTATTAGATTTTCCTTTTAAAATATCAATTAGATCTTGTGCTACTATATCATAATGATATACTGGGAAAAACTTTTCTTCAATATTCTTAATACAATTTTGATATGCACTGCGATCAAATAATAATTTTTCAAGAGCAATAAACCAATCTCTTTCACTATCAACAGCAAATCCATTTTTGCCAATGATCTCACCGTTAACTCCAATATTGCTGCCGACGACTGGCTTCTTCATGTTTAAATATTGAATTAATTTAAAGCCACACTTTCCCTGATTTATTGGAGTATCTTCTAGAGGCATTATCCCTACAGTGATTTTTGAAAGATCTTTTAAATAGTTTTGGGAAGACCATTGAACTAATCGGGTATTCTTAATTTTTTTCGGAAAATCTAATGCACTATTACTAATAATATCAAAACTAACGCCTGGATATTTATCAACTAATTGATTAATTACAGACACAATTTGATCAATATTATTAACAGTCGTCTTGCTCCCAATCCATCCAATTACTTTTTTATCAAAAGTATTTGACCAATAGGGTTCATATAAATTAATATTATCAGTGGTTGGAATTATAACACAGTTTGTATTAAACTTTGAATAATGGGTTTGAAGTGTCTGATTTCCGCATATTACGATATCTGAAACAGATGCAATTCTATCGCTATTATCATTGTCAAACAAATAAATTGCATCATCAACATCAAAAACAATTCTAATACCTTTTCTTTTTAAATGAGTCAGAAAAACAGGTTTTAATTTCGGTATAACACCCTTTTGAATCAAAAGAATGTCAGAATTTGGAATTAAAAAATAAAGTTGGAAAAGTCTTTTTAAAGTACCCCATATGTATAGTAAAGCTATTCGTAACAAATATTTTTTTTTATTGTGCATATATTTTCCTGAATAATTTTTATTCCAAAAATTAAACCAACTTAGTTCAAACGACTCAGCAAGTTTTTCGTTAAAAATATATGCTCTATAATTTGAGGAAGCTCCTTCCTTAGTATAGAGTGTTAATATAGATAATTTCTGTTTCATATGTACTCTCAATATTTTCTCAAAAATTTATTCTTTTTACTTTAGTCTCTTTAACTTGATATATTAAACTATTGGTTTTAAATTCACCTTTTACAACACTTCCTGCTGCAACAACAGAATTATCTCCAATAGTAGTTCCCCGTAAAATTATTGAACCTGCTCCAATCCAGACATTTTTCCCGATGATTATTGGAGATGTTTTGAAAGCACCAGCATTGATACCACCCTTAATTTTATAATCATGATCATGATCATAAAGTAAAACATTTGGACCAAACTGAACCCCATCATCAATTGTTATTTTTTCACGAGCCACAATCATACAACCATGATTAAGAGAAATATCTTTGCCTATTGTTAATTCAGCACCTTTTCGTACTCTAATTTTTGCTTGACTTCTTTGACGAAATTTTTTTCCCAATTTAAATACTGCACCTTTATCAACTGTTACCTCAGAAAATGGTGACATAAAAACACTAGAAGAAATAGTTACATTTTTACCATGACGGACTTTCAATAAGAAGGTTTTAATCATGGCAGTTGGTAAATCAGTTATTGCTCTCAAATATTTATTCATAACATTTCTCTTTTAAAACATCAGTAATATCTTTCATATATTGCTCTACTATTATTTGTCTGTCAAATTCTTTTTCAACTTTTAGTCTTGCATTATGACCCAACTGTGATTTAGCAGAATGAGATAACAGGATAAACTTTTCAACTTTTGATATTAAATCTTTAGAATCTTGTTGATTAACTAAAAAACCGTTTACTCCATCATCAATAACTTCTCGACACCCTGGTCGGTCAGTTGTTATTATAGGTCTTCCTGTCGCTGAAGCTTCAAGAAGAACGTTTGAGAGTCCTTCCGGATAGTAACTGGGATGTATTAAGCAATTTGTTCTTTCGAGAGCGCCAGCAATATCTGTAATCATACCATGAAATTTAACAATACCATCAGTTTCTAGCTGTTTCAACTCATCTTCATAGGATTGCTCACAAAAACCATAAATATTAAATTCAGTATTTGAATGCTTATTTTTAATATATCTTGCGGTATCTAGATACTGATCTATTCCTTTTTCTTTCATAACCCGCGAGATGAACGCAAATCTAATAATTTTTTCATTTGGGTATTCTTTTTCATAAAACCGTTCTAAATTAACACCTGAACCCGGAATTAAGCTAAAGTTATTTTTGACTATCTTATTCTTTAAGAAAAAATCTCGATTAGCAGTATTTTGAAAATAAACCTTGTTTATACCTTTAAAAGCATATTGATATAGCTTTATAAAAATGGGTTGCTTCCAACTTTTATATTCAACAGCTGTGCCTAATCCAGTGATGTTAGCAATAAAGGGAATATTAAACTTTTTAGCTGCTATTGCTCCATAAATATTAGGTTTAATGGTGAACCCAAGAATTACCAATGGTTTTACTTTTCTAAATAATTTTTTGTACGTCTGAATAAGTCTCATTTCTTCCATTGGATTCATTCCATGTCTATTGATATGTATTTCGTGGAATTTACAACCCATGGAAACTAACTCGAGAATTCTAATACCATTCGGAGATGATATATGAACTTCAAAACCTTCGCTTAATAACCTTTCAATAATTTCTAATCGGAAATTATAAATTACTAAATCATGATTAACTAAAAATAAAACTTTTTTCTTCATACTAACTTTCTGTAATTGTTATTGATTCTTTAAAATCTCTAATTTGATATCCAAAATTATATTCACTCATTTTTTTTTCATATATTAAATTGCCAAATATTTTTTTAATGTTATCATTAAAAAATAAAAGACGAATTAGTGGATTACCTATTTTAGTTAAATAAACTTTATGATGATGTACTTTTGCAATTTCGCTAACTAATTCTGATGTTGATACATATTCTTTATTTTGAGGAAAAAATACCCCTTCTTCTTGTCGTAAGATAATTTGTTTGATGAATTCACTTAGATTATCAATATGTAGCATACTTCTTTGGTTTTTGAAATCAGGAAAAACTGGTAATCTTTTTGCTAACTTAGATAGACGAGGATAATTTCCTTTTGAACCTTTTCCATATATCATTGGAGGTCTTACAATCACAATTTTAAAATTATCATCACTCAATGTTTTAAGTTTTAATTCTGCCTGCAACTTGCTGTCACCATAAAAATCACTTGGTGATGGCTCAGTATCCTTAGTTATAATTCTTTCTTTAGAAGTACTATCACCATAAACAATAATACTACTCATAAAAATGAATTGTTTGACATTTTGCTCTTTAGCTTTCAGAGCGACTGATTCTGTTAAATCAGTATTTATTTTATAATAAAGTGCCTTCTTAGATTCATCTTTTGAAAAATGTGCAATACCCGCCACATGAAAGATACTATCATATTTGGAAAAATCATGTTCATTCCATTTAGGATCAATCATGTCCAAAGTATCAACTTGAAAGTTGTCAGGTGTTTTTAGTAACCATTTTTCTACTGAAGTTCCAATATACGAATTTGCACCTGTAATTAGAATTTTTTTCATCTAATTTTCCTTATCCTTTTGTCCAGTTCCGCCTTCAACAACACCATCACTTTTTAAGACACTGATAAAGGTTCCAATAAAACATTTCAGATCCATGAAGAAATTTAGGTGGTTGACATAATAGCCATCTAATTTGGCTTTCTCTTCTATTTCAAGCTCGTCTCGACCGTTGATCTGAGCCCATCCTGTCAAACCTGGTCGAATATCATTTGCCTTATATTTATCACGTTCTTCAATTAAGTCATACTGGTTCCAAAGTGCTGGTCTCGGTCCAACAATAGCCATTTCGCCCTTTAAGATATTAATCAATTGTGGAAGTTCGTCTAGACTTGTTTTTCTAAGAAATTTTCCAACATTAGTAATCATCGCATTTGGGTCTTTCAATAAATGCGTTGGCATATCAGCTGGAGTATCCGCATACATGCTTCGATACTTATAAATCATAAAATGTTTTTTATCTTTTCCAATGCGCTTTTGCTTAAAGAGAACTGGACCTTTTGAATCCATTTTGATGACAAGTGCAATCAATAACATAATTGGACTTAGAATTACAATGGCACTCAAGGATAAAATGATAGCCATCAAACGTTTAATAATTGGATACACAATAACCTCCTAAAATCCCTTTACATAATCAAATAAACAGTATTAGATTATGTAAAAGGGGTAAATAAAACATTTACCACTTTTAAATGTTAGTCTTGCCTTGCATAAGTAATTAACTTTTCTTTTAGAGAAACATTATCCAACTTATCAAGGTCATAAATAAAGTTTAGAACTTCTTCTCGCTCTTTTGTCTCAACTTTCCCAACAAATATCTTTTCATATATCTGCTCACTGACACGTTCGTTAGTAGATAATAGCTCTTCGTATAGTTTTTCCCCTGGTCGAATACCAGTTTCAATGATACCGATATCCTTTTCACTATAACCGCTAAGTTTAATCATTTTTTTAGCTAACTCAAGGATTTGAACTGGTTCTCCCATATCAAGGACAAAAATTTCACCACCTTGTGCTAAGTGACCCGCCTGAATGACCAATCGACTAGCTTCTGGGATTGTCATAAAATACCGTGTCATTCGAAAATCCGTAACCGTTATAGGACCACCTTTAGCAATCTGTTCTTTAAATAGTGGCACAACAGACCCACGACTCCCCAAAACATTACCAAAGCGAACACCGGCAAATTGAGTTTTCCCAGGTTCATTTAAGCTGGTCACAATCATTTCTGCAACACGTTTTGTTGCTCCCATCACATTTGGAGGGTTGACAGCTTTATCTGTTGAAACCATGATGAATTTGCCTACGTTAGCATGTTTAGCGGCTTCTGCCACATTTTTTGTGCCAAAAATATTATTTTTAACAGCTTCCTTAGGATTGTATTCCATCAGTGGCACATGTTTATGAGCCGCCGCATGGTAAACAATGTCTGGCCCATAATTTTCCATGATATTAAAAATTAGCTCTCTATCTTGAATATCAGCAATCAAGGGAACAATCTCAATTTCACCCTGATAAATTCCAGACAACTCACGATTAATCAAATAAATGGAGTTTTCGCCATGTCCCAAGAGCAGTAACCTTCTTGGTCCAAACTTTGCCACTTGTCGACAAATCTCAGAGCCGATAGATCCACCTGCTCCCGTCACTAAAACGGTTCGATTAGCAAAATACTGATTGAGACTCGATTGATCCAGAACAACCTCTTTTCGACCTAACAAGTCGGCGATGTCAATTTCTTTCAGAGAACTCGCTGATATGTGACCGAGAATAGTATCTTCTATCAATGGAACTTCTGTTAACTTAACATCTAGCCCTCTTGTTAAGTCAAGAATTGTTTCCCGCTCTGGCCCAGTCAATGATGGAATGGCTAAGACAACTTGCTTTACTTCATATTCTTTAACAACTTTTACTAAATCATCGCGATTCCCTAAAACCCAGACACCATTGATGATGGTACCTTGTTTATAAGGGTCATCATCAATAACTCCCACAATTTCAATATCAGTCTGGCTATTATTGATCATCTCAATAAAGATACGTCCAGCCTTTCCCCCACCATATACAAGTGTTTTGACATACTTGACAGATGAAGTGTTTTTTTGCAGCCGTTCATCATTCAAGGTTCGCCATAATATCCTTGGTACAAACACGAAAGCAGTTGAAAAAACAAATGACAAAAAAGGAAAGCGATAAATCAAAAGAGATAAAGGTGCCAATTGTTCAATCACAAATAAGGCTAGGTGAGAACAAAATAGGGCCAAGGAAATATTAAGAAGAGCACGATAGTCGGTGTAGCGCGTTAGTATGGAGAACAAGCGCAGTTGAAAACTCACGATGAGATAAATAATGCTAATGATTAAAAATACAATGATATGAGTTTTACTAAACATCAAATGTGAATCCTGAAGAATCCACAGTGTGAATAAAGTACTCAGAAAGATCATAGACAAGTCGGTTAAAATCAAAATCAAACGCTTGATATTTCTTCTTAAACGACTCAACTTAAAACCTACTGTTTTAAAAATAGTTATCAACTCCTCAACTAATTATCGCTATATAGCCAGTAGCCAGCATCACAATGCTATTTATTCACTCATCAATCTTATCGACAAGCTATCTCGATGCTCTTGAACGCGTCTTGCGTTTGTTTTTTTTAGCTTTTTTGGCTTCTTTTTTAGTTTCTACTCTTTTCCCATAATTCCCATAATTTCCATAAACGCCGTATTTTTCTTTAGTCAAATCGACTTTATTGAGAATTACGCCCAAGAAAGGTGTCCCACTTTGTGTCATTTGCTCAACAGCTTTTTGGACAAAACGTCGCTTGATAGCGCCTGCCTCAACAACCAAAAGACTAGCATCGCATTGCTTAGCAATGATAGCCGAATCAATAACTAGCCCAATTGGTGGTGAGTCGATAATGATGTAATCAAAAATACTTCTTGCTTTTTGTAACAACTGATCAAACTGAGCATTTTGTAACAAAGATGTTGGATTAGGAGATTTTTGTCCAGATGGGATAACGACAAGGTTGTCGATGTTGGTGCTACAAAAAATTTCAGTAATACCGACATTACCTGTTAAATAACTTGTCAATCCTTCATATCTTTCAAGTGCTAAAAAAGATCCTGTAATCACAGAGTTTCTAAGATCCGCATCGATAAGTAAAGTCTTAAAACCTGCAGTAGCAAAAGAGTTTGCCAAACTAACAGAGGTTGTTGATTTTCCTTCGTTAGGTTGTACAGAGGTGATAACAATCGTTTTCAAATCATTCCCAGAAAATTGGATATTAGTACGAATTGAGTTGAAGTATTCTTCCGTCTTCGCCAACCCTTGTTCACGTTTACTATGTAGTTCTAGTCTAGGCATAGCTGGTCTTCTCCTTATAAATGTTTAGAGTCTGGAACAATGCCCAGTAATGTTAATTTCAGTTGATCTTCGATGTCTTCTGGTCTCTTAACGCGGTCATCCAAGATTTCAACGATCATAACACCAACAATCGTGATCGCAAAACCGACAGCAAAACCTAACAATATATTTCGTTTCGTGTTTGGCGTTGCTGGTGATTTTGAGGGTTTCGCTGCTTCAAGTGTTGTCACATCTTGTACATTAGTGACTGTTTTGATTTTCTCTGCTGAAACTTCTCGAAGTGTATTTGCAATATCACTAGCTTCATTGGCGTTTTCATCCATCACGCTAACGGAAATAATACGGGTATCAGCTGGGATACTCACTGACATTTTAGCCGATAGCTGTCCAGGTGATAAAGTCAGACCTTTCTTCTCAATCACTTCAGCAAGAACGTCTTCAGAAGTAATGATTTCTTTATAATCATTAACCAAGTAGCCACCGGCTTGAATATCTTGAACGGTTGGATTGTCGGCACCAGATGATTGACTAACCACGTACAGTCTTGTCGTTGATTTGTACTCTGGCGTGATTATAAAGATACTAATCAATAAACCAATAACGGCGCCTATTAGGGATATGAGTAAAATGAGAAACTTTCGATTCCAGATTTTTTTTAATAGCTGTAACATATCAATTTCTATAGTTGGTGTTTGCATGTTTTCTCCTAGTTTTTATTGGGCAATAATCATTTTTGGGGTATGGTTAAACAAGTCATCCGCAATAGCAGACCCTTTTTGTTTCAAAACCACCTGATAGGCTTGTGCCATATAAGGGGGCCGCTTAGTTAGATTGTGCATGTCGCTGGCAACACAGTCAATCAAATCGTGCTCCAAAAAGAATCGTCCGCGTTTTTTGTACTGCTTCTCCTTATCACCAAATAGTTTTGGTTTCAAAAGGTGAAGACTATTAACTTGTGTATAGCACCCCATATCTCTGAGTTCTTGAACTCTTTTTTGATGAAATTCTAGAGCATTGTAACGCTCGATGTGGGCAACAACAGGGATTAAACCAAGCATTAAAACTCGTGTCACAGCTCTGTGGATCTCTTTCCAAGGGGTTGAGCCGCTAAATTCAAGTAAGATATAACGACCATTATTGTATGTGGGAACTTGTTTAGACTCAAGTTTTTGTATCAAACTGGTCGTATAATAAAGTTCGCCACCATAAAAGAGCTCTAGTCCTGAAAATTGTGCTTCAGCTGCTTCTTTGACAAGATCATAATGATGGTAAATGACCTCTTCGGCTGTCTCAAACATGCCTTTTCTACGATGAGACGTTGCGACGATAGTTCTAACACCTTGTCGGTAACTTTCTCCAATTAACGCGATGCTTTCCTCTAACGTGCTAGGACCATCATCAACATCAAAAATAATATGAGAATGAAGATCAATCATGCGACTCTCCCATTATCTTTTGGATTTCTGCCTTGGCTTTCTCTACTGAAGCATTATCAAGTGAGTACATATAGAGGTTAGCATTTGGCATAGCATATGAGGTTAACTCTCCTGTTGAGCCTGTTCCTGTAACTTCCTGAGAAGTCACAGAGAAGCGTCCGCCGCTAGCAATCTGATCATTAGCAAAACGCATCATCGTTTCGGTTGGCATATTTGTCTGGATAGAGTCACTTAAACCATTAACAATACCTGAAAAGTTTGATATCGTCTTGAAACTAGAGAGTTTATTAACAATGGCAGTAATAACCTTTTGTTGATTTTTACCACGATCGTTGTCTCCACCTTCTAGTTGATAACGTTCTCTCGCAAATACTAAGGCTTTTCTAGAATCTAGAGAAACTTTTCCTACTGGGAAATCATAACCATTGCTAGAGAATGCTTGGTCATTGATCACTTCAATGCCGCCTAATAAATCAATCAGATTCATAAAGGACGTGAAGTTAATCCGTGCATAGTAATCAATATTAATACCATACAGATTTTCGAGCGTTTTTTCTGACGTTTCAACACCATAAATTCCAGCGTGTGTTAATTTATCAAACTGATTAGCACCACCATCAGGAATCTTAACGTAGGAATCCCGTGGCGTTGTTGTTAGAAGAATCTTCTTAGTCTTCTTGTTAATCGTCATAATCATATTAACATCAGATCTAGACACCGTAGTGATCGGACCATAAGTATCGATACCACTGATGTAGATATTCATTACATCAGACTGATGCTGCTTGAGCTGATTTTTAGATTTTTTCCGAATGGTATAAGTGTAAAGAGTTTTTATTTTATCCTTAACAGATTGATCCAACTGCTCTAACAATGGCATATAAGCACTGTTCATCACCATCGCTTTACTGTGATCTGCTTGGATCGTCTCGTAGGCTGTTTGGTAAGATTCTGTTTCAGTCAGAGACAACTCTTTTTGGTCACTTTCCTGAAGGTGATCCCTTAGTTGAGCAATATTGGATCTATCTAGTGCGACCGGTGCCTCAACTGCTGTCACATCCGATATGGAATTGAGCGCACTATCTTTATGAGCGATAACTGACATTTCCACTTCCGAATAAAAGGCTGATTCATTCATTCTCTTTGTAGCATCAACCGTTGATTTGGCAAAGAAAAGAACACCGCCAATTAAGAGAGTTGATAAAATAAGGACAACAGCTATTAATTTATTAAGTTTGTTGCTAATGAGACATATCAGTGCTATTAAAAAAATCAGAATCCAGACGGCAAATATAATCCAGTTTAGCCCATTAACCGCTAAAATATGATTTTTATATAAGATGACTGCTGTTAAACCTGCTAATAATGTATACAAGCCCAATAAACAGGTGTTAATCAACTGCCATGATTTTGACCGATAACGACCGTTCATTGAGCGTTTATGCTTCGCCATAATTTTCCACTCCCGTTTTAATACCAAAGAACATTGTACCTTATTTTAACATTTTTAACAATATCTCTAAGTTTGTAAGATGACTTTATTAACCATTGCTATTTTATTAAAAATTCTGCACTTCTAACATTTGTAGATCTAATCACTGCTCATCTTGGTGTCCTAGCCGTTTTTTTAGGTCTTCAGCTACTTTTTCAGGAATGCCCAAGACTTTCATTTCTGCAATGTCGGCTCCTTGTATTTTGCTCAGTGACTTGTAATGTTTTAAGAGGGTTTGCTTGCGCTTAGGACCTAGGCCTTTGATACCATCTAGCTTGGAACTAAAGGAATTCTTGCTTCGTACTTGGCGGTGAAAGGTTATGGCAAAACGGTGGACTTCATCTTGGATACGATGGAGCAGGAAAAATTCTTCTGAATTTCTCGGTAAATCAATGACTTCTAAAGGATCACCAAACAAGAGTTCCTGCGTTTGGTGTTTATCATTTTTCTGTAACCCAGCAACAGGAATAGGCATATTGAGTTCATTTTTGAGAACATCTTTGGCAATATTAACTTGCCCCTGTCCTCCATCGATGATGATGAGATCTGGCGGTGTCAGCTGCTCTTTCTTGACACGTCCATAGCGGCGACGAATAACTTCGTGCATACTAGCATAGTCATCAGGTCCCTCAACCGTCTTAATCTTATATTTTCGATACTCTTTCTTATTTGGCTTGCCATTTTCAAAGACAACCATAGCTGACACGGGGCTTGTTCCCATTATGTTAGAGTTATCAAAAGCCTCTATACGAACAGGCGTATCAATTCCCATAAGTTGACCTAGATTTTCAATAGCGCCCTGGGTCTTTTTAATATCTTTTTCCAAAAGATTGAATTTTTGTTCCAAGCTGACGCGAGCATTTTTGATAGCTAGATTAACCAGCTGCTTCTTCTCTCCACGCTGCGGCTTAATAACCTTACTTGGCACAATTGCCTTAACCAATGATTCATCGATGTCTGATGGGATAAAAACTTCCTTGGGTAAGATATGTTTAGACTCTTGGTAAAATTGTCCCATGTAGGTCAGAAAGTCCTCTTCTGGCTCATTGTAATATGGGAAGAGATTGACGTCTCGTTGAATCAGTTTCCCTTGGCGAACAAAGAAGACCTGCACACACATCCATCCTTTTTCGGTATAGTAACCAAAAATATCGCGGTCTTGCATATCCTGACTCATAACTCTCTGCTTGGTTCTCAGGGTTTGGATAGCTGTTAGTAAGTCTCGGTATTCAGCTGCCTTTTCAAATTCCATGCGTTCAGCAAAAGTTTTCATTTTGCTTTGCATTTCCTTAACCATCTTGTCATCATGACCATTGAGGAAATTTTTGACATCTGTAATCAAACCATCCCAGTAAGATTTGTTCGTATGGCAGACGGTATGAGCATTGCATTGCCCAATGTGGTAATAAAAACAAACCTTGTTAGCAGGATTTTTACACTTCTTGAAAGGAAACATACGATCTAGAAGACGCTTGATGTCATTAGCCGCATAGACATCAGGATAGGGGCCAAAATAAAGACCGCCGTCCTTTTTGTTGACTTGACGCGTGATAATCAAGCGAGGGTAAGTTTCATTCGTTATCTTTATAAAAGGATAGGACTTATCATCTTTAAGCCTGATATTGTACTTAGGCATATTTTCTTGAATGAGGTTTATTTCAAGTAGCAATGCCTCGATATTCGACTCAGTGACGATAAACTCAAAATCGGCGATTTCAGAAACCAGCATCTCTGTCTTAGTGTCATGACTACCACGGAAATAACTACGGACTCGATTTCTAAGATTCTTAGCCTTTCCGACATAAATGATTTTGCCCGTTTTATCTTTGTGGAGGTAGCAACCTGGACTATTTGGCAACAACTCCAACTTGTTTTTGATCAGTTGATTCATACTATCATTATACCAAAAAGATGGTTTCTTAATTGATGAAAAGTCTCAAATATACCATGGAAATGATATTGGCCTTTTGATGTATACCAGCATGAAAAAAGTTGGAAGGTTAGGATAACCGTTAAATGTTACGTTATCAGATGTCATTCCTTCAAGTTTCAAAGAAATATAACAATGACATCCTACGATTCTTTGTATGAATCACAATCATCCATAAATGAGATTTGTCGCTGCCTGTTCCAACTCATAAAATAAAGGAATAAACGATTGTGCCAATTGCTTTCACTGTCAAATACAAACTATCAATTATGACACTAGAAACGTTTAAAAATCGATATACTGGGTGCGTCCTCTTTATTCAGCAAACACAATTGTAGCTGTTATTTTCAACTCTTAATGTCATAAAAATAACATCCAAAGGTTGGCTTTTTGTCTAGCTTTTGGAGTGCCATTCATTTTGAATTCTGTCTTTTTGTTTAGGGTAATAAAACCTTGCGGATATCATCATAGTCACTGACAATATAGTTTGGTTCTAATCCACTATTATTAACGTGATGTTTTGGGTTATACCACATCGTGTCAAGCCCTGCATTGTGTCCCCCTTGGATATCAGCCGTTAAGCTATCACCAATCATGAGAGCTTTAGCTTTGGCAAAACCTTCGATATTAGCTCCAATCCAATCATAGTAAGCAATATCTGGCTTAGCTGTTCCAGCTTGCTCTGAGATAAAAACATGCTTAAAGAGAGTGCCGATGCTAGAACGTAACAAACGACCCTCTTGGATAGCTGTGATGCCATTGGTTGCCCCATAAATCTCATAGCCATTCGCAATCAAATCCTCCAAGAGTTCATGGGCGCCAAGGTAGGTTTGCCCCTGCTGACTAATGTGCTTTTCGTAAAGCATGGCCATGGCTTCTCCATCAACTTGATGACCAAAATGCTCGAACAATAAGACGAAACGCATTTTTACTAAATCCGGTTTAGTGATTTTTTTAGCTTCCAAATCACGCCATAGCTGCTGATTCATAGGTTTGTAATAAGCTTTGTAAGCATCAACATCCTCAACCCCAACTTCAAGAAGCATCTCTGTCAAAGCTGCGTCTTCAGCAGCTTCAAAGTCTAATAGGGTATGGTCAAGGTCGAACAGTAGAAATTTGTAATGAGTCATAGTACCTCCTTTTAGGCTATTATAGCATATTACCGCTTCTTAAAAATGATTGGGAGGACTATAAAAACCAAGATGATAATCACCTTGGTTTGTTACTGTCATTAGAAATCAGTTGTATCTGGATCTTTCTGTGCTTTCACTCCTTCGATAGTATCTAAGGTTGCCATATCTTCTGCTGATAGCTCAAAATCAAAAATCTCAAGGTTTGATTCGATATTTTTTGGTGTTACCGATTTTGGAAGCGGCAAGAAACCTTTTTGCAAGCTCCAACGTAGGGCAACTTGTGCTACCGATTTTCCATTTGCTTCAGCAACTTCTTTTGCGATATCGTTAGAGAAAATTGTTCCAGTCCCAAGTGGGCTATAAGCTTCTAACAGAATGTCATTGTCTTTACAGAATGCAACCAATTCATCTTGTGGGCATCCTGGTGCTAGAAGAACTTGGTTAACATGCGGTTTGATTTCAGCTGTTTCAAGAAGAGCTTCAATATGGTGTTGCATAAAGTTAGAAACACCGATAGCCCGTACTTTACCTGCTTTATAAGCTTCTTCCATTGCTTTCCAAGCGCCAGCGTTTCCTTCTTTCCAGTGGTCACGGATTGGTTTTGGATTTGGCCAATGAATCAAGAGAAGGTCAACGTATGAAACACCTAGTTTTTCAAGTGATTCGTCAATGGAAGCTTTGGCTAACTCATAGTCGTGCTTGTCATTCCATACCTTGGTGGTTAAGAAAATGTCTTCGCGAGCAAGCTCACTGTCAGCAATGGCCTTACCAACACTCACTTCATTACCATAAACTTGAGCGGTATCAACGTGATTGTAACCAACTTTAAGAGCATGTGTGACACTATTGTATGCTTCCTCTCCATCGGGAATTTGCCATGTTCCAAATCCAATTTTAGGAATTTGAACGCCGTTAGAAAGTGTGTAATTTTCCATAAAATCCTCCTTGATGACTTGTTTGTCATCGATTTTTTACTAACTATTATTTAAAAAGGTGCTCGCTATGACAAGTCTTTTCTATTTACTTGAGTTTATCGTAAGCATATGTTCACCCAGCATCTGACAAACTTTGTTTTTCCAGTTCAGCCAAGCGGCGATGAATTTCTATTTTTGCCATCAGATAGCGATGGGTTTCTTGAAGTTCTGCAATTTGCTTTTCCAACTCAAGTTGGGTTTTCTCCAATAGCTCAATTGACAAGGCATGATTGTGACACTCTCCTAAAATACGTCGGATATCTTCTATGGACATCCCAACCCTACGATAATGCGCAATAGCCTTCAGGCGGCCAATACTAGAATCGTCAAATTGGCGAATGCCTCTGAAATTTCTCGCAATCTCCACCATGCCTTCTTTTTCATAAAACCGAATGGCATGTGCAGAAATGCCTATCATTTCTGATATAGCTTTGATTGTAGGCATTGAACATCCCTACACCTTTATTATATCAAGTTAGACTAACTCTAAGTCAAGAAAAAACCTAGTTTTATTTCAAAAAAATCTATCTTTATGTAATGACATTTTGGTTGACTCTCCAACTGATCTAAGTTATATAAGGTCTATCTGAATCATTAGAGCTCGTCATGAAAAGAATGACATTATCAATGTTACCCATCTAAACTATGTGACCTTTACTGCCTTAGTAAAAGGTTATGATCCAGTTTTTAAGACAAAAGAAAGCATTCCAAATAAGTGTTATCAGCTATAAGCTGATTCTCTTCATCCTAACTTGATTGTTAAGTCTTAGCAGGTTGTGGTAGGTTTAATGACTGGAAAAAACTAGTAATAGTCGGTGTTCTAGCCTAGTCTTGAATCGAGATAAACAAGATTTTCCATCATTTTTTAGTAGTCTAATCGTTGCCGTAATTTTTCGACAAAAAGGTAAGCAGCTGGACAAATCAGTGTATTTTTTAAGGTCAGGTGATTAATTTGGTAGATGCGTTTGCGATCTGTATGGGGAAAAGCTGCACAAGCCTTAGGTCTAGCATCGTAGACATCACAGAGATTGTCAGGTCCCAGAAATGGGCAAGGCATGGCTTTAAAAACCTTATCGCCATCTTCATCCACGCGAAGATAAGTCTTTTCAAACCTTGATAATGTCATGCGAAAGAGTTTTGACATGCGGATAATATCTGCTTCCGTCAAATCCGGCCCTAAGTCTTTGCAACAGTTAGCACACTTGGTGCAATCAATCTCGCGGAAGACTTGCTCATGAAGTTCTTTGGTGATTTTATCCAGCTGTTTAGGTGGTTTTTTCTTGAGTTTTGCAAGAAATTTACGATGAACGTCCTGTTTTTGAAGGGCTAGTTGGTGATAACGGTTAATATCTACTTGATCTGCCATAATCTTACTTTCTTGGTATTGATAATCTTTATTATACCACAAGTTTTGAGACAATTTTTAGTTTCTGAAGTATAAGGTTAAGCTAGACACAAAAAAGGGTTTACGTTTGGCACAGCTAAAGCTCCGCATTTGGCTGAGAGACGTCAGCTAAGCAATCTCACTAATAGAAGCATCTGTCAGCTAAAGTCCTGTGTCTTTCTGATTGAGATGATGCCTTTTACCTAAAATATCTTCTTGGTAAATGATGTCGTCATCAATGACTTTAAATAAGTCTTTCAGTGGTTGGCAAAGATACCACAGATGGCTTAGATGGACCTTTTTCCAGACAGTCAATAGTTTCCCAGTTATTATAAGAATAGAATATCTCAAGAAAAGCATCGGCATTAAATCAGGCTTTCTCTGAACTTCTTTACAAAAATGTAATGGTTATGCCATACCAGTAGTTATTGAATCCTAGTCTTACTGGTTTTATGTCACTCCCTTCTTGATATTACTAATAGAAAACCTGATGCTTTAGCACCTTCTCTGAATCACCTAAGAGTATTTAACCTAATCTGGTCATTAGACGTTCTTAAACATGTTGAGATTAAGTCATTTGGGATTTTAAACACAAAAAGAGAGCAGACAAAAAATCTCCTCTCCTTTCTGGCTGTAATTCAGCCACTGATAGTAACGAAAAGTTACTTGTTTAATCTTCATATGAACGGAATGGTTCATTTTTCTTAGGTTGACGATCTGGTGTGATCTCAAGTCCCATTTCGTTTTTCTCATGATATAATTCTTTCAAAAGAGCAAAAAGAACCAGGATAAGAACTACTGAGAAAGGTAGGGCTGCAATAATCAAAGTATTTTGAAGAGCATTTAAACCACCTGAAAGCAAGAGTGCAATAGCAATCCCTGCCAAAGCAACGCCCCAAATTAATTTTTTGCGATTAGTTGGATTCAAGTGACCATCTTCTGTCAGCATCGCTAAAACATAAGTAGCTGAATCGGCTGAGGTGATAAAGAAGGTTGAAACTAAAATAATGGCAACAATTGATAAAACACTCCCCACTGGATATTGCCCAAATGTCGCAAAGAGAATCTCTTCTGTTGCATAACCTGTTAAATCTGTTCCCGCCGTTTGGACATTATTTGCAAGTGTACCAAAAGATGAAAACCACAGGAAACTCAAAATAGTTGGTACTAAAAGAACTACGGTTAAAAATTCTCGGATAGTACGCCCTTTGGAAATACGAGCAATGAAGACCCCAACAAATGGCGACCAAGAAATCCACCAAGCCCAATAAAAGACGGTCCAGTTGTTAATCCAGGTCCGTTTAGCATTATCAAAAGCTGCCGCCCGGAAACTCATGCGGAAAAAATTTTGAAGGTAGAGACCAATCGTCTCGGTAAAGGTATCAAAAATAGTGACCGTCGGCCCCAAGATAATCGCTAAGGCTAAAAGACCTATGGCTAAAATCAAATTGATATTTGATAAAATCTTAACCCCTTTGCCCAGACCAGATAAAGCCGACATGATAAAAAGTCCAGTTGTGATAACAATAATGATAATCTGTACAAACTGGTTATTAGGAAGACCAAAGACATATGACAGACCACCATTGATTTGAGCTGCACCAAAACCAAGCGTTGTCGCAACTCCGATAACCGTCGCTAAAACTGTAATAGTATCGACAATCGTACCTAAGGGTCCATTTACTTTATCGCCAAAGAATGGCTTCAAAGTAACAGACAAGAGGTATTTTTCTTTTTTACGAAATCCAAAGTAAGCAAGTGCTAATGCGACCAGAGCATAGACTGCCCAAGCATGGACACCCCAGTGGAAAAAGGTAAAACGAAATGAATCCGCCAGAGCTTCTTGTGATTGCAGTGGTGCATTAGGTGTTGAGATGGCAAAATGACTCAAGGGTTCTGCTGCTCCGTAGAAGACCAACCCAATTCCCATACCTGCAGAAAACATCATAGCAATCCAAGATGCGGTGTCATGTTCTGGTTTAGAATTTGGATTTCCCAGACGAATCTGTCCAAGTGGACTAACAATAAAGAAAATACAAAACATTAAAATGGTCGTTACTAATAGCAAGTAAAGCCAACCAAAGTTAGTGGTAATAACATTTCTCAAATGCTGTGTTGCCGTTTGAAAGGGCTTTGGGATCACAATTCCTAACAAGACTAACAAGACCGTCACGGCTGCTGACCACATAAAGACCTTAGTCGATATTTTTTTATTCATAAATTCCTCCAGGGTATAATTTACAACTTTTGACCGATATCGTCAACGGATATAGCCTGGTCACCCTATCAGAAAGTTATCAAACAGTCAGTTTAAAAGGGCTTAATGTCACTTGACTTATTGGGTCAATCTTTTTTGATAAAATTACCCTTTTTGTCATATTGGCATTACTAACTAAAAAAGCTGAGCGCTTGAGGCTGCTCAACTTTTCAATATTATCCCATTAAAAAACAATCAAAGACTTAATCGCTTCTCGCTTATCCATCGCTTCATAAGCAGCCTGTATATCATCCAATGCAAACTCTTTTGTAAAAACTTTTCCAGGATTGATTTGACCTGATAAAACAGCTTCTAGTAGAATCTCTTTGTCAAATGTTGTGACAGAAGCAATCCCCCCACGAAGTCCAATATTTTTAAAGAAGAGTTGGTTAGTGTTCATAGTCTCTTTTTGTGGAATACCCACACGACCAATAATCGCTCCTGGACGCGCAATGTTAATGGCTGTATCCAGTGATTGCTCTGTACCGACACATTCTAAAACAGCATCGACTCCAGCTCCATCAGTCAGTTCCATGACCCGATCGACAGCTGCGTCGCCACGTTCTGCAACGATATCCGTTGCACCGAATTCTTTAGCTAAGGATTGACGATCAGGGTACTTACTCATGGCAATAATACGGTCAGCACCCAAAAGTTTGGCACCAATAACACCGCAGAGACCCACAGCTCCATCCCCCATAACAACCACCGTATCCCCTGACTTAACCTCAGCTGTCTTAGCCGCGTGAAAACCTGTCGCCATAACATCAGACAAGGTTAAAAGTGATTTTAGTTGATCATCAGAATAATCTTGTGGTTGACCAGGGATTTTGACCAAGGCCCAATCAGCGTTCCGATAACGCATGTACTCTGCTTGGTAGCCAATAACTGGACCTGATTTATAATGTTGGCAATTTCCGTCAAAACCTGCCTTACAAGCAGCACAATGACCACAACCATGTGTAAAAGGCACAACAACAAAGTCGCCAGGTCTAATATGAGTCACGTCACTTCCAACTGCTTCAACAACACCGATAGCTTCATGACCGGCAAACGTTCCAGATTCTTTTTGAGAAATCCCGCGATACCACCATAAATCTGATCCACAGACACAGGCACGGACCACTCGAATGACGGCATCAGTTGGCTCTTCGATTTTTGATTTTTCAGTTTCTGTCACCGTCATCTCATACGGCTTTATAAAAGTAGCTACTTTCATGGGTTACCTCTTTCTTTTTGGACCTCTAATTTTCAAAATTCAAAAAGCGACCTTGTTGACTTGATTTGACAAACCACAGTTCTATCTTCATCGGTGTCGCCTAGTCTACTTTTGATTTTCATTGAGTATTATTATACTCTTTTTTCTGTAATTTTAATAATAGAAGCTATCATTGCTCACTAGCTAAATAGTAAAAAGAACTAGCCATTACTAGTTCCTTTTTGTAAAACTCTTATTAAAATTGTCTATTCATCACCTCAAATAGGAAGCTTACTAGCTCTTCTGCTTCATCAGGAGGCAAGAGTTCTTGGCTTTGTTCTTTCATTTTCCGTAGGTAAGCTTTTATTAATTGTTCTGTTTTTTCGAAAGCTTTTGCTTGATTCAAGCGGTTGTAAAAAGCTCTTAACTCTTCTTCTGACCACTCTTTTTTCTCTTCTAATTGGAAATGGTCAATGAGTTGACGATCAGTTTCTCTGGCAAATAAGAAAGGTGCTGTATAGATTCCATTTTGAATATCCTGCATTCGAGGTTTGCCTGAGTTTTTCTCATCAATTTGATAATCAATCAGATCATCACTGATTTGAAAAGCCATACCAATGGATTGTCCTAGACGATAAGCTAAGCGAGATTCTCGCCTTGTGGTCCCTTTTTCCCAAGCCCCCATTTGACAAGCTAGTGCAAAGAGTGTAGCCGTCTTTCCTTTGATTTGCTTCAGATACGCTTTCATAGTCACCTGACAATCAAATTGGTTCATTAATTGCGCCAGCTCACCTACCAATATTCGCTCAACCACCTTATGTTTTCCCAGCTCTTGTTCTTCTTTACCGACATCTAAAAGCTCAGAGGCTTTTCGTAAAAATTGATTGGCATAAGTCAACAAATAGTCTCCGGCATAGATGGCAATGCGGTTGGAAAAGGATTTATTCATCACTTGCAAACCGCGACGACTATCCGCCTCATCAATGACATCATCATGGATTAAAGTCGCTAAATGTAAGGTTTCCAAATAAGCTGCAAGATAAAGTTTTCCTTCTGGAATATGCCCTGTCTTGGATTTAGAAAGCAAAAGACACAAGCCTGATCGCAGATACTTTCCAGGAGCTTCCATATAAGCAATAATCTTTTCTTTAACCTCTGGATGTATCACTGATAATTCAGAGATCATAATTGATCTAACAGATTCTAAGTCTTCTTGAATCTCTGGGAAGTCATCCCAAATGTGATGTACCACGTAAAACTCCTTATTAACAAATGACTCGTTTTTTCGACTAATTAAAAAGAAAGGCTATCTCAGGTTAGTCAATATAACCACCGTAAGATAACCTTACTCTTATTATAGCACGGATTTTTTAGAAATCCTATCATCTTTGTTAACGTCTGTAGAGATGGCTAGGCTTTCCATAAATCCACTGATCAAGTCGACGACCTAGCCATGGTATTATCCAGTAGTCAAGACCAAAGGAACGTCCCGCCCCCGCCATCAGAGCAAGAGCAACTGGGATGAACCAAATGTTTACCCAGAAGAACATCCCTGAAAGGCTAAACATAAGTACGAAGGCTGCTGTTACAGCTGATACCAACCATACAAAGGCACCGACAATAAGGGCAAGACCAATTGCAATCTCAACACAGGTCATCATTTTCTGCATGAAGAGAGCAACTTCTTGGTTTGGCAACATGAATTTCATAATTGAGGCAAACCAATCTGGCATTTCTTTCAAGACTTGCATTGGCTCCTCACCATAGGCGTAGCTCAAACTAAAGATTTGATGACTAGCTTCTGTAGTTGCTTGTGCGGCACCTTCTGCTACTTGAGACGCCGCTGATACGGCTTCTGAGGAAGCAGCTGTCTCTGAAGCCCCTGAAGTGGCTTCAGCTACCTCTTGCAACCACGGAAACGGGAAAACTACCTTATCATCAAACCATGACTGGGTTCCAAATAGTCCAAAGGCTTTCTTAACCCCTTCGAGCAACCAAACAGAACCATAAAAGATACGCAATGGCACCAACCACATGCGATTTCCCTTGCTTGATGTATGGCTACCAAACATGTTCCGTCCATCTGCGACGTCAAAGAATTCATGACGCATGTAAGCACCAATATTGTAAAAACTCCGGATAGTAAAGAAGTATAGAAGATTAGTGAAGTGCTTCATGGCACTTGCAATAAAGCCAGACACATGGTATTTATCCATAACGTAGGCAACAGTGTATTTAGTTCCAATAGAAACAAGGAAACCGTCATATTTTCCTTTGAAGACTTCTTTTTCACCACCACTAATTGCCGCAATAATATTGTGTGCTGCCGTATGCCCTGTCTGCTCAGCGGCTTGCACTATCTGAGGAACTGGGCGACCTTCTTGAGAGCCGTCTTCATAGTACATGATATCACCAGCTAGGTAAACATTTTCTTTGCCTTGAGCTTCCATGTATTGGTTTGCAACGAGTCGACCTGCGCGCGCTTTTTCAATACCGAAGTCTGCTGCGTCAGTATTTGCTTTTGCTCCAGCAGTCCAGATTGACGTGTAGGTTGGAATAACACGTCCTGACGAAAGATTCAAGGCACCTTTTTCAACGCTTGTTACCCCATCTGCAAGAATCAACTCAACACCTTTTTTCTCAAGGTATTTACGGGCTTTCGTTTGTTCTTTCTCAGTCACCATGTTGAGGATAGTTGGCAATGCTTCAACAACTTTAAGTGAGAATTCTTTTGGATCAAGTTTGTAGCGTTTCGCTAAAATAGGCACCCAATCAATCAGTTCGCCAACCATCTCGATACCCGTAAAACCAGCACCAATAACTGTGAACGTTAATAGAGCACGACGTTTAGCTTCGTCATGTTCCCCCATCGCTTGTAAGCACGAATTAACGATGTGATCATGAAGTTTTTCGGCTGCTTCGATTGACCAAAGGGTAAAGGCATTTTCTTTCACACCAGGTGTTCCAAAGTCATTGGTTTCGCTGCCCATAGCCAAGAGCAAATAATCAAAAGTTAGCGTTTGATGTTCAGCAACTACTTTTTTATTGTCATAATCAATTGAGACAACCTTATCTGTTACCAAATTGACTTTGGGATATTTTTTAAAAATACGTTGCAAATCGTATTTGATGGCTTCTGGTTCCACACGGCCAGCGGCAACTTCGTGCAATTCAGTCATATAAGTTTGAAAGGAATTTTTATCGATTAAGGTAATCGACACATCCTTGTCTTTTTTGTATTTTTTAGCTAATTGGCGAGCAGCAGTCACTCCTGCATAACCGGCACCAACGACAACAATGTCTTTTGTCATAGCTAAATCCCCCTATTTATTTTTCATAATACGCTTACAATTATATCAGACTAATTAGTATTAAACAATATACTTTGGGATCCTTTTCACAAAAATAGCGGCTGAGTTTTATGGTAAAATAGACCTATGACAAACTCCAATCGCAAATTAATGTTCATCACCATGCTCGTTGCTCAAGCAGTGGTTATTTCCTTTTTCGAACGGTTCCTTCCAACACCTTTCGCTTTTGCACCAGGTGCCAAGCTAGGTTTAGGAAACCTCATTACCATCATTTCCCTATTTACTTTGCCTTTCAAGGATAGTGCTAAAGTTGTTACCTTCCGCCTATTGGTTTCAACTTTTCTGAGTGGGACCTTTTCCACCTTTTTATACGGTTTAGCAGGTACTGTACTAAGTTATTTGATGATGTTATGGATTAAGGCACTAGGTCCTAAGCGCGTCAGCGTCATTGGCATTTCAGTTATGGGGGGGATCATGCATAATATCGGACAATTACTTGTCTTTGCCCTGATTGGACAGTCTTGGTTGGTCTTAAATTATCTACCGGTTTTGTCATTCAGTGGCATTCTCTCTGGTTTTTTCGTTGGTCTCACAGGAAATTATTTATTAACCAAGCTTAAACCGCTCCGAGACTTTCACTCATCACTTCCTGATGGTTGGTAAATCTCTTAAGGATCAACTGACATAATACTAGTGAATTTGATTCATTTAGGGTGAAATACAATATCATACCGTGACAGGATGGTACGGATGTCCACTCAATGGAAACAGTATCCGACTTAAACAGTCATCTCAATAAACCCTGTCCTTTTTCTGATTGAATATTCTGTTCAGGTTAATAGTGAAGATCTAAGCTCTGCTGGTAACTCTACGCAAGGCTGGCAAAAACTGTCTCAGACCTGGATTTTTCGTTCGACTTACTCGCTTTGGTTCTGAAAATCCTAAAGTCGATGGTGCCACCTGCTTTAAAAGTAAAGCGCCTTATACTCAGTTAATTTCAAAAAATAACTTTTTTGATCTTTTGTTAAGTAGTGCGTGCGAACGCAACCTCCTTCGGAATTTCATTCCTAATTTTTGAGCCTAGGTCTCAAAAATTCCGTTATTAGTGCCAGCAACACTGTCACTAATAATACCACTACGTCGAATATAGCCTTTCAAGCTCACTTCGTTTGGTCTAAACTGCGGAATCTTATTTTCTATTCGATACATCGTGTTATTTTTTGATTTTTGATGAGTATTAAAAGGTTATGAAAAATAGTATTAAACTACTTTTTTGAAATATTGAAAAATCCAGAACTTTTAAGAACTGGATTTAATGTTTTTTTACTTATTTTTTACGTTTTTTCTTAGCTTTTTTGATTTTATTAGCTTGGCGTTTCATAGCTTGTTTCATCATGAATGAACCAGCTTTCCCTTTGATGCCACCGCCAAACATTTGGCTCATATCCATATTACCACCAAATGCTGACATGTCAGGCATGCCTCCTTGCCCCATCATTCCTTCTAGAGCAGACATATCCATACCACTCATATCTGGCATATTTGGCATATTCTTAGGCAGATTATTGGGGTTAATCCCCATTTGACGCATAGCCTTCTCCATATCGCCAGACATGACGCCTTGCATCATTTGTTTTGCTTGGTTAAAGTCTTTAATAAACTTATTGACTTCCACAAAACTGTTGCCCGAACCAGCGGCAATACGGCGACGGCGACTAGGATTTAGGAGGTCTGGATTTTCGCGCTCTTCTGGAGTCATCGATGACACAATGGCCCGCTTGCGAGCAACTTGTTTTTCATCAACTTTAAGATTAGCCAAGGCTGGATTTCCGGCCATGCCCGGAAGCATCTTCAAAAGATCTTCCATAGGTCCCATGTTTTGAACTTGGTCAAGCTGATCAATGAAATCGTTGAAATCAAAGGTGTTCTCACGCATCTTTTCAGCGAGTTCCATGGAACGCTGCTCATCATATTCTTGGCTAGCTTTCTCAATTAAGGTAAGCAAGTCACCCATTCCCAAGATACGACTTGACATACGATCTGGGTGGAAAGTTTCAATATCGGTAATTTTTTCACCCGTACCAGTAAATTTAATGGGTTTACCAGTAATTTCTCGGATAGAAAGTGCCGCACCGCCACGTGTATCCCCGTCAATCTTGGTTAAGATAACACCTGTAATATTTAATTGTTCGTTAAATTCACGCGCAACATTAGCCGCTTCCTGACCAATCATTGAGTCAACAACCAAAAGAATTTCATTTGGCTGTGCCAGAGCTTGAATATCTCGGAGTTCCTGCATCAAGGTTTCATCAATTTGCAAGCGACCTGCTGTATCAATAAGAACATAGTCATTGCGATTTTGACGTGCCTGCTCAAGTCCTTGCTTAACAATCTCTACAGCAGGTGTCTCAGTCCCCATATCGAAAACAGGTACATTGATTTGGCTACCAAGGGTTTTCAACTGGTCAATGGCGGCAGGACGGTAAATATCGGCGGCAATCATCAAAGGACGCGCGTTTTCTTCCTTGATTAATTTATTGGCTAACTTACCAGCAAAAGTTGTCTTACCAGCACCTTGAAGACCAGCCATCATGATAATAGTTGGAATCTTAGGTGATTTTTCAAGTTCAGACGTCTCAGAACCAAGAATCGCAGTTAATTCTTCGTTAACAATCTTGATGATTTGTTGAGTTGGATCAAGTGTATCAATGATTTCCTGACCAACTGCACGTTCACGAATTCGCTTGATAAAGGTTTTCACCACTGGTAAGGCTACGTCTGCTTCAAGTAGGGCTAGGCGAATTTCTTTAGTGACCTCTTGAACTTCTTTCTCAGAGAGTTTCTTTTTCCCACGAATATTTTTAAAGACGCTCTGCAAGCGTTCTGTTAAGCTTTCAAAAGCCATGTTAGTCTTCCTCTTTCTTACTTGTTATTCTAAATGATACGGCTAAAAGTGCCTAAATCACTCTCTATTATCTATACTACTCAGGATAGCAATTTTTTCTTGTAAATAGTCATCATCAGCATATTTTTTTGTGATCTCATCGAAAATTTCATTTCGAACAATATAATCGGAATACATATGAAGCTTCATTTCATAAGTTTCCAAAACTTTTTCAGTTCGTTTGATATTATCATAGACCGCTTGGCGACTAACACCGAACTCTTCTGCAATTTCTGCCAGACTGTAATCATCAGCATAATACAGCTCAATGTAGTTCATTTGTTTGTCCGTTAAAAGAGCTGCGTAGAATTCGAAGAGAGCATTCATGCGATTGGTTTTTTCAATTTCCATAACATTTATTTTACCACAAAATGAAGATCAATGACCAACTTCTAAGATGTATTACCCAATTTCTGCTAATTATTCTCTAAATAAAATTCAAATCGGTCACCAACATACTGGCTACGAACATACTCAAAAGGCTGTCCATCAATAAGATAAGAAACCTGAGTTAAGGCTAAGATAGCACTGTGAGGTGCTATTTCCAAATAGGAAGCCACTTCATCATCTGCCGTCTTAGCTGAAATGGTCTGTTGACTTTTAGCAATCTCATAACCATTTTCTGTCATGGTTTGAAAGAAATGTTCTGTGATAGCAGTCTTATCAAAATCCCTCACTAATTTTTCAGGAACACTAGTCACTTCAAATAAGACCGGAATATGATCCGCATAACGGATCCTTTCCATCCGAATGATATAAGAGTGTGGTTTAACATTTAAATGCCTTACCTCTTGCTCATTGGGATGACTTCGCTTATAAGAAATCAATTTAGTAGAAGGGACTTTACCTTGAGACTTGATGATTTCAGTAAAACTAGTTGTGCCCCGCATTTTCTCTTGCACACGACTGCTGGCCACAAAGGTCCCGCTTCCCACACGTCTCTCTAAGATGCCTTCTTCAACCAAAAGCGTCACAGCCTGTCTCAATGTCATCCGACTCACTTCAAAATGATCAGAAAGGTCACGTTCGCTTGGAAGTCGTTGACCAATTTTCCATTTTCCTTCATCAATTCCCTTTTTGATACTATCATGAATTCTTATGTAAGCCGGTATCATGGCACAACTCCCCTATCGTTTTTCAATATTTCTTTTCTTTAAATTATTCATTTGTTAATTAAAACATCTATACCAATAGTTTATCATAATTTTTAAAAAATAAGATAGCTTTAAAGAATGGTTTCTTATGTTTTTTGAAGAAAGCTAATGCGAATCTTAGGCAATTGTGCTAGAATAAATTAACTAAAGTCCAAGTGACGTAAAAAAAGGAAGGTAATCATGACTGACGTTTCACTTTTGAATGATGTTCAAAAAATCATTGTCCTTGACTATGGTAGCCAGTACAACCAGTTGATTGCACGTCGTATCCGTGAATTTGGGGTCTTTTCAGAGCTAATGAGTCACAAAATCACTGCTGCTGAAATTCGTGAGATTAACCCAATTGGTATTGTGCTATCTGGTGGTCCTAATTCCGTTTATGCTGATAATGCTTTTGGTATTGATGAAGAAATCTTTGAATTAGGCATCCCAATTCTTGGTATCTGTTACGGTATGCAACTGATCACTCACAAATTGGGCGGTAAAGTCGTTCCTGCTGGTGATGCTGGTCATCGTGAATACGGCCAATCCTACCTTCGTTTAAAATCACCTTCTGACCTTTTTGCGAACACACCTGAACAGCAGCTTGTGTTAATGAGCCATGGTGATGCCGTTACAGAAATTCCGCAAGGTTTCCACCTAGTTGGTGACTCTGTTGATTGCCCTTACGCTGCCATGGAAAACACCGATAAGAAAATCTACGGTATCCAGTTCCACCCTGAAGTTCGTCATTCTGAATACGGAAACGACATGCTCCGCAACTTTGCGATGAACATCTGTGGTGCTAAAGGTGACTGGTCAATGGATAACTTCATCGATATGGAAGTTGAGAAAATCCGTGAAACCGTTGGTGATCGTAACGTTTTGTTGGGACTTTCAGGTGGGGTTGACTCCTCAGTTGTCGGTGTACTTCTCCAACGCGCTATCGGTGATCAGCTAACCTGTATCTTTGTTGATCATGGCCTTCTTCGTAAAAACGAAGGCGACCAAGTTATGGAAATGCTTGGAGGCAAATTTGGTCTTAACATCATCAGAGTTGATGCTTCGAAACGATTTCTGAACCTTCTTGAGGGGGTTGAAGATCCAGAGAAAAAACGCAAAATCATCGGCAATGAATTTGTCTATGTCTTTGATGATGAAGCAAGCAAACTTAAAGGTGTTGATTTCTTAGCTCAGGGAACGCTCTACACTGATATTATTGAATCAGGTACCGAAACAGCTCAAACGATTAAATCACACCATAACGTTGGTGGACTTCCAGATGATATGCAATTCCAATTGATTGAACCTCTTAACACACTCTTCAAAGACGAAGTTCGTGCGCTTGGTACTGCTCTTGGAATGCCTGATGACATCGTTTGGCGTCAACCATTCCCTGGACCAGGACTGGCTATCCGCGTGATGGGGGCTATTACCGAAGAAAAATTGGAAACTGTCCGTGAGTCAGACGCCATTCTCCGTGAAGAAATTGCCAAAGCTGGTTTAGATCGTGATGTATGGCAATATTTCACAGTTAATACTGGCGTCCGTTCTGTTGGTGTAATGGGAGATGGTCGTACTTACGACTACACCATTGCTATTCGGGCTATTACTTCTATTGATGGAATGACAGCCGACTTTGCACAACTCCCATGGGACGTTCTCAAGAAAGTTTCAACACGTATTGTCAATGAAGTAGACCACGTTAACCGCATCGTCTACGACATCACAAGTAAACCACCAGCAACCGTTGAATGGGAATAGAATTAATAAGCAAAAAAAGCCTATGAAACTAGTGTTTCTAAGGCTTTTTAATTTGTCATTAGCACCACTTTAGCACCAAAAATAAAAAACTATCTAAGTGCACTGAACCTCTGAAAAAGTCAGAGCGATAGGAATTATAGCGAACACTAAGGCTAGTCCATCATCAACTTGACTAAGATGAGTATCGAATCGGTGCTTTTTAGTGTGGTGATGATGTAAGCAATCATTCGACTAAAGAACGGTTTAGGTTTAAGAATCAACCCATTTCAAGCAATTTTCTTCAATCTTTTTTAGTTAATAATGTAAAAGTTAATGCCTTGAGACTACTCTGTCCGAGAAGGTTTATCTACGTTCTGAATCCCCATTTAACTGGTGATTCTGGCGTATCGCCTCTAACGAAGCAAGATACAGCTTAGAGACACATCATAAAAAACGCACCTTCATTGGCACGTCTTTTACTCCTATTCTTTTTCATTTAAAATCCCAATCACCTCATACAAATCTGGTTTGTCTATGCAGTAAGGGGCTTCTTCTCTGACGATTGGTTTGGCGCAGAAGGCAACTCCGATACCAGCATTTTTGATCATTGGGAGATCATTAGCCCCATCACCCATAGCAACGGTTTGAGAGAGAGCAAGGTGATTGACTGCAGCCCATTCTTTCAGTTTAGCAACCTTGGTTTCTTTGGTTACAAGCTCACCATCTGTCTTTCCAGTCAAATAGCCATCAACAACTTCTAGACGATTCGCTTTGACATAGTCAATTCCCAGTTCAGTGGCTAGTCGATCAACGGTTTCATGAAAGCCGCCTGATACTACCCCCACCTTATAGCCACGCGCATGCAATTCGTCAACTAATTCCTTAGCCCCTTGATTATAGTGAATCTTACCATAAACCCTATCAAAAATGGACTCAGGCAAGCCTTTCAGTAAAGCGACACGTTCTGTTAATGCTTCTTTAAAATCCAGTTGGCCACGCATGGCACGTTCGGTAATATCAGCAACCTTGTCACCGACACCTGCTTCCTCACCCAATAAATCAATGACTTCTTCTTGAACTAGAGTTGAATCAACATCCATGACTAAAAGTCCCTTAACCTCTTTCATGACATACCTCCATTTGTTTCACTTATTGTACCGAAACCCTCATACAATAGCAAGAGCCATCTCACCAAGATTATGCTATAATATTTTTACTAAAAAAGGAGGTCTATTTTGGGAAAAATTCGTCAACCACTAGCTGACAAAATCTTAGAGAATTCTGTATCTAATCATTTACCGACAGCAATCAAGGAATGGCAAAGCATCGCTAAAATCCACAACGAGATTGATGATTCTATCCGCTGTTTATGTGGAACCAGAGGCATCAAAGATTGGTATGAATTAGTCAATGCCAAAAATGGCAAACGATTAGTTCATGTCGGCGCTAACTGCATCACCTATTTTACCGCTGCAACCGATTATCTACCAGCCAAAGAAGTCAAAAAACTAGGACATCTCAAACGCTTGGCAAGCCACCAGCAACTGCCAGAATTTACCAAAGCCCATTTTTCGAGGCCCTTACTCACATACTTTTTAGAAAACGATGTCTTTAGAGAACGCCCTGAAAATAACTTTCATGCTTTCAATGATTATAAACGTTTAAAAGATTTCATTTATAAAGGTGGTCGTAAAGACGCCCATAGCTCTGAAGAATTTGCCCAACTAATCCAACTTTGGACTGATTATATCAAACCATTCTTGCTAGAGGAAGAACGCCCTGAAATATCCATTGAAACCATCTCACCGATTTCTAATGATAATGAGCGTTACTTGCAACAAATAAAAGCGCTACAAGCTGAAAACGAACGCCTACGTCAAGCTCTAAAGCTACAAACTTCGAAGCATTTACCAAAAGCTAAAAAACACGAGGAACCACCATTGCTCCCTGAAAATTACGGGACTTTGCAGATCTTGTGCCGACGTCGTAAAAATCGTCGAAATCTGCGACTGGATGATCTATCCCTTGACATCCTGAACTATTGGCAATCTATTGATGTTTTGTCTTCTGAAGAGAAGACCATTTTAGCAACTGCTATGCAGACTAAAGGTCCTTCTATTTCCTACCAATTACATCAAAAATCGCAAGTATTGCTTGAAAAATTAACCAAATATATGAGAAAGCGATAAACTTTCTAAAAATAGCTTGAAAAATGTTCCAAATTAATAAACGAGCTTCTTAATCTAGAAAGGATTATCATGTCAAAAACTCTTATCTATCGCTTATCCCTTGCTATTATTGGGCTGATTGGCGTGTCTATGCAACTCTATCAAGATGGTTGGGGAATGTTGCTCTATTACACAGTTCTCTCTAACATCCTTGTGGTTTCATTTCTTTTTGATCTGGTTTTTAGGGAAATTAGGTCAGGAAAGATTTCTGACAATAACACACTTAGACTAAAGGCTGCTGTCACAATGAGTATCACGATTACTTTTTTAGTTTACCATTTCATGCTGGCTCCTTTAGTAGAAGCTGAGGAATTTTGGAATGTCAGAAATATAATTGTTCACTACGTTGTACCGATTGGCTTTATTTCAGATACTCTTTTCATCGATCGTAAAAACAGTTATCGCTGGTATGATCCATTTTGGTGGACTGCTGCACCATTAGCTTATTTTATCTTTGCGCTTTTTAACGGTACAGTGCTTAAATGGCCAATTCCTGGCGCTGAAGATAGCCCTTTTGCTTACTTTTTTATCAATGTTAACAAATATGGCTGGTTTCAAGTTGGTAAGAATACTCTTTTTATCCTGTTAGCTTATATTTTTGTTGGCTATATTCTCTTTACCTTGAAAAAGGTTCTAGGCAAAAAGTAACAGATATTACTACAAACGATCTTAGTATCGTTTTTTTAGTTTGCTTTAAACGTTATGTCATCTATAATTGACATTTTTTACCTTAGTGCTATAATGATAATGTCACATATACTTGACAGTTGACACTCTGCTTCTTAATTGTAATTGATGATGTCACATCTATAAAAGTATTTTATTTTAGAAAGGATTATCATGAATCGCGTCAAAGAATTTCGTGTTAAACAAGGGTTTTCACAACTTGCCCTTGCTAAATCGATTGGGGTAGCCAGACAAACGATCAACTTGATTGAAAACGATAAGTATAATCCCTCGCTCGACCTTTGTATTAGACTTGCCCAAACCCTTCAAAGTGACCTTAACACACTGTTTTGGGAACCAAGTAAAAGAAAGAATAATGACAACGTTTGAAAAGAAGAATATCATAAGAACTAGCAGCGAATTCATATGATTAGGCATTGTCCTCTATTGCTCTAGCTTAGCCGAACACAATAAAATCATCTGGTAGGTTCTTGGCATTAGTTTTCTACTGAAGCTGCAAAGTAACAAGAGACTTTCAGTTGACCTTCTCTTTTTTGAGAGATACTATTCGAAGTTTTTCTAATCGCCGTGTGACTCTTTATAATTGGACACCCACTAGTCTCCATCTTTTGAAAAGGAAATAGACTTATGGCTAAAAAACCCCATTAATTGATCCTTTTATTGATTCATGCTTTCTTCTGTTATTGGGCTCAGCTACTAGGCATTGTTTGAAAACAAAGCATCAGTTCTTTCTTGTTTCAAATCATTCGATTGTCAAGTATGCCTATCATGTTTAAAAAAATTCAAAACAGCCCTTTAACCTCACGTGATACTTAAGGCTTGATAGCATTACTATACCAATAATCACTATTGACAGTTTTTGTGACCATCTTCACTTTGTTTTATCTTTTATGTTGGTTCAATTACTAGTCACTTCATCTATGTTTTACACTTGAAAGGAAACGATCATGTCAAAGAAAACTAATAGACTTGAAAAACAATTTGCACGCTTTTTTGGAATCACAGGTGTGTTTGATGAATACGTTCAGCAAATCGCTTATCGCCTAGCTGGGCATGCCTATCTTATCCTAACTTATTACATCTTGTTCTCATCGCTTATTTTTGTAACCATATACGACTTTCTTCCCAGTTATGCAGGAATGATTTATGTCGGAATCAATATTTTAGTCACCATATTTATCATTCCACTTACGCTTAAAATGAAAATGGATAAGGCTGATATTGATACCAGTGGCATTATTGAGGTGCCAAAAGAGGATGTTGATAAAGAAAGACGTAAAGCAATCAAACGTGGTATCCTATCTGGCATCTTCTTTACAGGTTTCATGTTTATGCAAAATAGTCTAACTGCTTTGAAAAATGGGAAATCCTTGTGGGACCTATTGACTCAGCCTGGATCACTAATTGGAACTCTTATTGGTGGTATCATTTTCGCTGGATTCATGACTGCTCTGGCCTATTACAGTGTTGGTCAAGAAAAAGATTAAAAGGATTTGGGGCTCATGCTCCAAATCCTTTTAATCTGATTTTGTTTGCTGCCATTTTGCTAACATACTTGTCAAGTTAGTACTTCGAGGGTTCACTGCATTGCTTCGATAGGCTTGTATAAATAAATGGAGTGCTCTAGTAAATACTCGTTTCTGTTTTGGCGATAGCCTTCGATAAACCTCAACATATTTTGCCACTTCTAGAGGTTTCTTCGCCGAGAAATCATTAAGACTGGTGACACCACTAGCGATTAATTGATCAAACAAGAGGTCAAATAAGTTTTTCAGCTCATAATGAGACAAACTCTTATTCCAAATCGCAAATGTCTTTTCAAGTTTCCGACTCATTGGAGATAATTGTGTGACGGTTTCAAATTCATTTTTGTCTAAATCTATTGCCCAATTCAACATAGGGTGTTGCCCCATGCCTCGATCCTTAGAAGCTACTATTACTGGCTTTCTGTCGGATTCCAACATAACACCAACTACGGATTCGAATGGTTTAATGGCAAGGATCTTAGATCTAATAGCCAGATAACCTTGTGATTGTAAAAAGTTTTGACGAAAGCCGGGAGCATCATACATATAAATGAGTGCAATCTTATCTTGCAGTTCTTTTGGTAAATGCGCAGCTGCATAAACGGCTAAGTTACCACCTTTAGAGTGCCCTGAAACCAGTACCTGGCCAGACAAAGTCGGAAGAATTTCCTTTAAATAAATAGAAGCTGCACGTTGAGCCGGAATTTCCCGCATGTAAGTTAATTTAAAATCTTCTTTCCAACCAATCAAGCTATCATCTGTGCCACGAAAAACTAACTGATGCGTATTTTCCTCTGGTATGGAGAAGACCATGGCTGCAAATTGCCGTTCAAACTCAGCATTTATATCATTAACATAATGATTAATAGCCACATGTTGATAACGCTTACTATTGAGAACTGCTTCCAAAAGTTTGATACGCTCCTTGGTGTTTAGAAAGGTGAATTGAATGTCTTGATGATATTGCTGAAATCGTAAAGCCAAATCATTGATGACAAGGGATTCCGATAGCTTCAAGTCGTTGGGTAAATACTCGAAGATCGACAGATAGCTCAATTCATTAAATAAGGCGAAATCTAAACTGGTCAGAGCCTTTTCAGAAAACAATGTCTGACCTACATTGGCGACATAATCTAAAAGATTTTTCATGGCTATTGCTCATTTTCTAAGTGAGGATGGATAATGGTTTCCATTCTCATTTCTTGAGGTGTCATGCCCATACGTTCGTAGAAGTTAACAGCACTAGCATTAGCATTCCAAACATTCAGTGTGACATTGTAGCAATCCCATTCGGACGCTTTTTGACAAGTAAATCGGTATAGTTTCTCGCCAATTTTTTGACCACGCGCAGCTTCATCAACACAAAGATCGTCAATAAAAAGTGTTTTATGGGGCACCATAGCTGACCCTTGCCTTTCTTGAATCATTAAAAACAAGTGACCTAAAAGCTCACCCTGATCATCTTCGTACACGAAAATAGGATGTTGATCATTAGGAATCAGTTCTCGTAATTCTTGTTCTGAGAATTTACTGCCCCTTGACTTAAAAATATCAGGTCTAACATTGTGATGGACTCTCAAAATTTGTCCTAATAATTCCTGAATCTTTGGAATGTCAGCTATAACTGCTCTTCTTATCATTTTTTACCTCCTATTGCTCCCACTATCATATCACAAATCGAGAAGTAATATAGTCTTTTGAATTCACTTTGATCCATGGTCACTGTTGACTTGCCGTACTTGCTACTAAGTGAAAATTAAAAGTAGACTAGGCGATGCCGTGCAGATATAGCTGAGAGGCATCAAATCAAGTCAACAAGGTCTGCTTTTGATTTTCAAAGAGTATAGGTATGCGAGAGAATCATATTGGTTCTCTTTTTGGCATGTTTTCAGCGATGAGTATCAAGTACCTTCTGCGCCTTTGTGTTCCTTGTTCTGAAAGGTAGTTCATTTGACTATAAAAGGGAATAAAAAAATCTCACCCAATGGATGAGATCCGCCTCAACATCGCGTTGAGACTAGAAAGAAATAAGTAAGACATGGGGTAATTGATAGTTTAAATCAAGAATCCTAAACGTTAAGAGAAAGTTATTTTAGGAGAGAGTTTCGAGAGAGAGTTCCTCCATGTCTCTATATGTAAAGTATAACACTCTATCGGAAAATGTTAATCCTAAAGTCGTAAAATGTTGTTTTTTCATCTTCAAATGTCAAAAATGATCTAAAAATGGATAACTTCGCACTTGAATAACCTTTTATTTACGATACATCTTGATTTGAAGATACAGATCATTATAGATACCAAGCCATTTTTGCCCAAGATTATCATATACTTCTAAACGGTCGATGGTTTTTTGACTTGGATAAAAGGCCTTATCGTTCTTGATTTCTTTTGGTAGTAAAGCCTTTGCTGTGTTATTAGGAGTTGAATAACCGATATATTCTGCATTTTGGGCTGCATTTTGAGGCTCTAGCATGAAATTGATAAATTGGTAAGCTTCTTTAGTGTGTTTAGCTGTTTTAGGTAAAACCATGTTATCAAACCATAGATTGGAACCTTCTGTAGGAACAACGTAAACCAAATCTTCATTTTCATAAAGCATTTCACTAGCTTCTCCAGAGAAAGTCACACCAATCGGTGCATCCCCTTGAATCATATAGCCTTTCAACTCGTCACCAACCAAAGCTTTGATGTTAGGGGTTAGCTGATTTAACTTCTTCTCTACTTGATCAAGGTGTGCTTTATTTTTAGAATTAAGGCTATATCCCAAGCTATTTAACCCAATTCCAAGCACTTCTCTGGCACCGTCAACCATCATAATACTATCCTTATATTCCGGCTTCCAAAGGTCATTCCAATGCTTAGGGTAAGTATCGAGTTGTTTTTTATTATATACAATGCCAACAGTTCCCCAAAAGTAAGGAATAGAATAATCATTAGCAGGATCAAAACTTTTCCCTAAGAATTCTTTACCAATATGATCAAGCCCTTTTATTTTTGATTTGTCCAATTTGATAAGCATGTCTTCTTTAATCATCTTATCAATCGTATAATCACTCGGAATGGCAATATCGTAAGTGGTACCACCTTGTTTAAGTTTGGTATACATAGCTTCGTTGGAATCAAAGGTTTCGTATTGAACCTTAATACCGGTCTGTTTGGTAAATTTGGTCAACAAATCTGGGTCAATATAATCGCCCCAGTTATAGATGACTAACTTATCTGAAACATCACCTGATTGCTTTTGCAAGATAAAACTAGTCCCCCACAAAAGAATAATGATAGCAACAATACCTGTCAGAAAGGATGTTAATTTACGCATCTTTAACCTCCTTATCTTGAGAAATGAAATAATAGCCTATCACTAAAAGAATACTAAAGAAAAAGACTAGGGTTGAAAGAGCATTAATGTCTAAGGAAATGCCTTGACGAGCGCGAGAATAAATCTCAACAGAAAGGGTCGAAAAGCCATTTCCAGTTACAAAGAAAGTCACCGCAAAATCATCTAAAGAGTAGGTAAATGCCATAAAATACCCAGCAATAATACTCGGCGTCAAGTAAGGCAGCATGACTTCTTTGAGCATTTGAGAGCGACTGGCTCCCAGATCATAGGCGGCATGAATCATATCCTGATTCATTTCTTTAAGTCTAGGCAGAACCATAAGAACAACAATGGGAATAGAAAAGGCAATGTGACTGAGCAAAACAGTCGCAAATCCCAATTGAAACTTAATCGTTGTGAATAAAATCAAGAAAGATGCCCCAATCATAACATCAGGTGCCACCATGAGGATATTATTCGTTGACAGCATGCCATTTTGATAGCGCTTTTTACTTTCATGAATAAAAATTGCTCCAAAAGTTCCAATAGCCGTCGCAATCAAAGAACTTAAAAAAGCTAGAAAGAAGGTTTGAGCCAATATCAACATGAGGCGGCTATCTGAAATCATAGTCTGATAATGCTCCATGGTAAAACCCGCAAAGCCATTCATATCGCCACCTTTATTAAAGGAATAGAAAATCAGATAAAAAATCGGTGCATAAAGGAGAACAAACACAAAAACCAAATAAATGTTAGCTAATTTTTTCATGATTTCCTCTCCTTTGTCGCCCACATAATAATCAACATCGCAGCAATTAAGACCACACCGATGGTTGATCCCGTCCCCCAGTTTTGAGTAGTGAGGAAATGTTGTTCAATGGCCGTCCCCAGCGTAATAACACGGTTACCTCCGATAAGTCTCGTCAACATAAAAAGACTCAAACTTGGAATAAAAACAGACTGAACACCCGATCTGACGCCATTCAAGGACAAGGGGAAAATAACTTTGGTAAAGGTTTGAAGACCGCTGGCTCCTAAGTCACGACTAGCATGAATAAGGTTACGATCAATATCATCCAAGGCGTTAAATATCGGTAAAATCATAAATGGTATTTCGATGTAAGCTGCTACAAATACAAATGAAAAATCAGTAAAGAGGATCTGCTGCGGTCCCAAGCCCATGAAGCTTAAAAAGGCATTGACCCCACCTTGTTGACCAAAAATCCCCATAAACGCGTAAGCCTTCAAGAGCAGATTGACCCAAGTTGGTAAAATAACTAACATCAGCCAAAGCTGTTTGTGCTTGAGACTAGTCAAAATAAAGGCTGTCGGATAAGCAATTAAAAGGGTTACTAAGGTAATCAAACCAGCATAGAGAATGGAGTTTAAACTCATCTTTAAGTAAGTCCATGAGCCAAAGAATGTTTGATAATTTCCCAGAGTAGCCTGACCTGAGATATCAAAGAAGGATTTCCAGATAATCATGGCAACTGGTGCTAAAACAAAGAGAAAGACCCATAAAAAATAGGGAATTGAGAAAAAGCTAGCCGTTTTCTTCATAGCGCTCCTCCTCGATAAAATTGATTAAACCATCTTCAACTTCTTCTGTTTCAACATATTCTTCAAGACGTGCTTCAAATTCTTCTTCTGTCTCATGAAGACGCATAATGTGAATATCTTCTGGTGTGAAATCCAGTCCAATAATCTCACCTTCAATGGCTTTACGAGTCGAATGAATCATCCATTCATTACCAAGTTCATCGTAAGCAATGATTTCATAGTGAACACCTCGGAAAAGCTGCGTATCTACTTTTACTTGAAGTTTTCCTTCATCAGGCAGTGTAATTTGCAAATCCTCGGGACGAATAACCACTTCTACCGGTTCATTAGGGCGCATACCCCCATCAACCGCTTCAAAACGCTTACCATTGAATTCGACCAAATAGTCTTCAATCATCGTTGCTGCAAGAATATTAGATTCACCAATGAAGGTCGCCACAAAATGATTGATGGGTTCGTCATAGATGTCAACCGGTGTTCCTGACTGAACAATTTTGCCTTCATTCATCACAAAAATCCAGTCGCTCATGGCTAGAGCTTCTTCTTGGTCGTGAGTAACAAAGACAAAGGTAATGCCAAGACGTTGTTGCAATTCACGAAGCTCATACTGCATCTCTGTACGGAGCTTCAAATCAAGCGCTGATAAGGGTTCATCTAAAAGAACCACTTTAGGCTGGTTGATAATCGCACGCGCGATAGCAACACGTTGACGTTGCCCACCCGATAGTTTTTGAATCGAACGTTTTTCATAACCTTCGAGTTGCACCATTTTAAGGGCTTCTTTAACACGTTGATCAATCTCTTTTTTAGCTACTTTCTTTAATTTTAAAGCAAAAGCCACATTCTCATAAACAGTCATGTGCGGAAAAAGAGCGTAAGATTGAAAAACTGTGTGGACATCGCGTTTGTTGATGGGAACATCGTTGATACGTTTTCCATCTAATAATACATCGCCAGTTGTAGCTTCTAAAAGTCCTGCAATGATATTGAGAATCGTTGATTTCCCAGAACCAGATGCTCCGAGAAGCGTGTAAAATTTTCCTTCTTCCAATTCGAAGTTAATATCTTTTAAAACAGTTGTACCACTGTCCTCAAATGTCTTTGATACATTTTTGAAGGCAATAATTGGATTAGTCAATGGTCATAAATCCTCCATAGATTTTCTAGCAAATGTCTTCTTGTGTCATTTGTTTAACTTTGCTTTGGCTCAGCTAGCTTTTCGAAAACTCTCAACTGAAAAGCTAGACTTGGTCATATAGTCACAATGGTCCTTAAAGGCATCAAACACGAAGCTAAGCACCTAGCCAGCCTTTCAGCCAGTTAAAAAGTCTAAACTACCAATCAGCCCAGAAAGATGACTTTCTGAGCTGACATTTTTTATTAAAGAGATTCTCCAATGATGCGAACTTCACGTTCTAGCGTGATACCAGATGTCTTTGCAACCGTTTCAATAACATAGGCAATCAAATCCTCATAATCTTTGGCAGTCCCATTATTGACATTGATCATGAAACCAGCATGTTTTTCAGAAACTTCAACACCACCAATACGGTGCCCCTTGAGGTTAGCTTGGGTAATTAATTGACCTGCAAAATGCCCCGGTGGACGTTTAAAAACAGAACCACAAGATGGGTATTCCAGAGGTTGCTTCAACTCACGTAGGTGATTAAGACGATTCATCTCTTGGGTGATTGCAGTATAATCACCCGGTTTCAAAGCAAATTTAGCCGAAATGACAATATCACCAGAGGTTTGTAGTGCAGATTGGCGATAACCAAAGGTTAAGTCTTTGGCGTCAAGTGTTTTGACGACACCGTCACGTGTTAAGACTTGAGCTGAAACAAGGACATGGGCGATTTCACCCCAATAAGCACCAGCATTCATAAAGACAGCACCGCCGACACTCCCTGGAATACCAGCTGCAAATTCGAAACCTGTCAAACTATGATCACGTGCTACTTTAGTCGTTTCCTTGAGATTAGCACCAGCTTCGACTTCCATCACATAGCCATCAATCGTTGTCGTTTTCAAACGGTCAAACATGATAACCATGCCACGAATGCCGCCATCACGAACAATTAGATTACTAGCATTTCCAAGAACCAACCAAGGGATATCATGCTTGTTTGCAAAGTTGACCAAACGGATCAACTCAAAACGATTTCGAGGGAAGGCAAGATAATCTGCCGGCCCTCCAACCTTAGTATAAGTATAATTTTTCAAAGGCTCATCGACACGAATATCAATGCCAAACAAAGCCTCTTCCATTTCTTTAAGCATCACATTTCCCTCATACATACAAAAATTGGCATAACCAAGCTTCATTATACCAAAAATTAACTGGTGTGACAGTAAATTTTTAAATTTTCACAACGTCTTCATGGCTTAATTGAGACAAGGCCTCCAAGACTGTTTTACCAGTATTTGGAAGCATCAAATTATCAGTTAATTCAGCCAAGGGAACCAGAACAAAAGCACGCTCAGTCATGTAAGGATGAGGCACTTTTAGATCTGGAACATTAAATGTTTCTTCACCATATAACAAAATGTCAATATCAATGGTACGCGGTCCCCAATGTTCGTGACGAACTCTATCCAAATCCTTTTCAATCTGCTGGCATTCTCGAAGAAGCTCAAGGGCTTCTAAGTTGGTTTCAAGCTGAACCGCTGCGTTCACAAAATCATCTTGATCAGTCTTACCCCAGGCTACTGTTTGATAGAAAGACGAAACTTTTACCACTTGCGTCTGTGGAATTTCTGATAAGGCTTGAATCGCTTGGTTAAGGTAAGCTAATTTATCTCCCATATTAGAACCCAAACTCAAAAAAACAACTGTCATCTGTTCCGCTCCAATCTGATACCAACAGCATCGTAATGCCCATTAATAGGTGGATTTTCTTTAGTAATTTCAAGAGTAATCGCCTGAACAGGAATAAACTGATCAAAAATATCTTGGCAAATAGCGCCCGCCAAACGCTCGATAAGCTGATAACGCTGATTTTCAACTTGATGCTTGATACAGTCAAAAACCATCCCGTAATGCACCGTATCCTCTAAGTCATCAGACAAAGAGGCCTTTTCTAAGTCAAGGGACAAGGTAGCGTTGACCACGAAAATTTGCCCTAGAGTATTTTCTTCGGACAGCGCCCCATGGTAACCGTAAAAACGACAATTTTTTAAAACAATCTTGTCCATTTCATACTCCTATATCAGTTGATTAATGACTTTAACAATAGCACGATTGGCAGCCACATTATGGACACGGACGATTTTTGCCCCTTTCATAATGGCATAAGCTGACAAGGCAGCTGTCGCCTGGTCTTTCTCGTCCATATCCGTTTCCCCATCTAGCAGAGAAACCACTGTGCGCTTTCTGGAAATGCCAAACAAGACAGGGTATTCTAGAGCCGTAATTTGGTCCAAACCTTTAAGCAAATCAATATTATCTTGAGCTGACTTTGCAAAGCCATAACCTGGATCAATCCAGATGTTATCTTTAGCAATTCCAGCATCTAGTGCAGCTTGTGCACGTTCTTTAAGGAAATCTATTACCTCTTGCGTGATATTCTCATACCCTTCTTCTTCCTGATTATGCATGAGCATATAAGGCACTTGCCATTCAGCTGCTAATGCCATCATCTGACCATCATAAAGCCCAGCCCAAACATCATTTAAAATATCAGCACCTGCTTCAAGAGCAGCTCTGGCTGTCTGTGTTTTATAAGTATCAATGCTAATCAAAACATCAAATTTTTCTTTAATAGCCTTGATGATAGGCACAACACGATTGATTTCGTCTTCTGCCGTTACAAATGATGCTCCTGGACGAGTGGATTCACCGCCAATATCAATCACATGAACGCCAGCTTTAATCATTTCCTCAGCTTGTTGGAGTGCCTTGTCAATACTATCATACTTGCCACCATCTGAAAAAGAATCTGGTGTCACATTGAGAATTCCCATGATCAGTGCCTTACCAGCAAGTTCATATTTACCAATTTTAACCATCATTACTCCTTAATCATCGCCATTACTTCACGTCGGGCTGCTCCGTCTTCTTGATAAAGGCCTCGAACCACAGTTGTAACAGTTTTACTACCAGGTTTTTTTATGCCTCGCATGGTCATACACATATGCTCTGCTTCAACCATGACAAACACACCTTTAGGATTCATAGCTTCTTCCAAAGCATTAGCCACTTGAGCCGTTAGGCGTTCTTGCAATTGCGGACGATGTGCGGCGACTTCAACAGCGCGGGCTAATTTGCTTAGTCCTGTCACTCGTCCATCACTAGGCAAGTAGGCCACATGCGCCACGCCATAGAAGGGGACTAAATGATGCTCGCACATGGAGTAAAAGGGGATATCCTTGACCAAAATCATCTCTTCATGCCCTTCTGAAAAGACGGCTGTGAATTGGTCTTTAGGATCTTCTGTCAAACCCGAAAACATCTCAGCGTACATTTTAGCTACACGTTTTGGCGTATCTAAAAGTCCTTCACGGTTAGGATTTTCACCAATAGCTTCTAAAAGTTGATAAACAGCTGCTTCTGCTTTTTTTTGATTCATGATTTTTCCCAAATTTCTAATTTATTTATCTAATAAAAACTGTCTCACTTGTGAGATGAAATAAAGTGATCCTGTGATAACATATAGGTCTTCTTCTGATGATTTGTATGTATTTAACCATTCTTTAAAATTTGCCACCTTGGGATATCCACTGGGATAATGTTCTAATGAAACGGCATTAGGATAATTAAAAGTCGTAAGGGTTAATTCTCCGACAGTGGCTAACTGCTCTATCATCCCTTGAATAGGCTTGGTATCAATGGCTGAAAAAAGGATGTGAATGTTCTTTTCAGCAAACTCCTTTTTCAACAATGCTACCAATACCGCTATACTTTCATTATTATGGGCACCATCAATCATTAGATTGTCTTCTAATAATTCTATTCGGCCTAGCCAAGAAGCTTTGGCGAGTGCATTGCGAATAACACCTTCCGTCAGTTTGGGGTATTTTTCTTGCAACAAGAAGGCCGTCATAAGGGCCAAACTAGCATTAGTGACCTGATGTTGTCCGCGCATTTTCAAGGTTAATTTCTCTAACTTAAAGCCTTGCCCTATAAAGTTAAAAGCTCTGCTATGTCCAGAAACCTCAAAGTCACGCCCTAACTCAAACGTCTGACTGTTCATCTCATTGGCTTTCTTGTAAAATACCGTCTTCACGTCCATTCGATTTTCAGCAAAAACGAAAGGAACTTTATCTTTTAAAACACCCACTTTTTGAGCAGCAATCTCTTCATAGGTTTGACCTAAGATAGTCTGATGGTCTAGTCCAATTGAAGTACATATAACTGCTAAAGGATTAAAGATATTTGTAGAATCGTAAAGGCCACCAAGCCCAGCTTCAATGATAGCAATATCAACTGGATGAACCTGCCCGAAATAGAGAAACATCATGGTTGTGATGATTTCAAACTCGGTAGCTGGTTCATAGCCTGTCTCCGATGGTAATCGCTCTGCTAAAGGTTTAACTCTAGAAAGTAGATGTAATAAATCATCTTTAGAAATCATTTCTCCGTTTAAGGCAATCCGCTCTCTAAAGTCCATGATATAAGGTGACGTAAAGGTTCCTACTTCGTAGCCTGCTTCTGTGAACATTGCTTGTAAATAATTAACGGTTGACCCTTTGCCATTGGTCCCAACCACATGAATGCCTTTAACTTTTTCTTGTGGATTACCCAATTCATTGAGCAGCCACTTCATGCGTTCAATCCCAGGTTTGATACCAAATTTTAATTGGTCATGAATCCAAGCAAGACCCTCTTCGTAAGTCATTGTTTCAATCTGATGTATCATAACCTAAGTATAACAAAAGAGCTGGTCATTTGACCAACCCAAAGCTAATATTTTTATTAAATTTACGTTTTTGTGATCAGCCTTGTCCAAGGAAAGAGATTAGAACAGTGATTCAGATAAAAAACAAATGGCTAACGTTCTCCAGAAGCATCTTTCTCTAAAAATACTGACAGCCATCAACAAGCACATCGTCGAGTTAATGCCGCAAACTAATCTTATTTAGGTAGAAAATGTTAATACAGTAGCTTTCTCAAAGCGATAGCTTCATAACTCAAAACCAAAAGTCTGATAGAACTAAGTATTCCATCAGATAGACTTGGCATCTGAACCGACGACATCTAAGGCTAACTTGACAAAATTTCCTTAAAAAGGCATAGCATCGCAAGAGAAGCTGTTTTTGCCCTTTAGCGAAGAATAATTCCAGATCTGAAAAAGCTAGTTTCTTTTATCAGAACAAACACCAAAAATCAAACAGGTAAAAACACCTTAGGCATTCATGGTAACAATCATCTAAAAAATACGATAAGAAAACTAGAGTCTTCAAGATTTATCCAAAGATTTCAGGACAGAGATAGCAGTTCTCACAAACCATTGGTAAAAAGTTAAGTTGAATCCCTCAGCCCATTTGCTTTAGAGTTCAACAAATACTCCTTTACGATCCACCTCTAAATCAAGCACCTTAGCTGGTAACTGGTTTTCTAACGCCAAGATAAAAGCCGCTTTTTTATCTTTTGGAAGCAGTGTCATAACAGTCGGACCAGCCCCTGAAAGATAGGTCGCATAAGCTCCAAAGACTTGCCCTAGTTTTCGAATTTCTTCAAATTCTGGAACTAGTTTCTGACGATAAGGTTCATGGAAACGATCCTGACTCATAGCGCGTCCTGCCATTTCTAAATCGCCAGTCAACAAACCGGCTATTGCCATGTTCGCCACAGAAGATGCCAAAACAGCCTCTTTAAACGGTAATTCTTGTGGAAGAGCTTGTCTAGAATCACTGGTTTTTAACTCATAGGCTGGTACATAAGCCACCAAAGCTGCTTCTGGGACATCCGCCACAATCTTGTTCACATCTTGATGGATGTAAGAAGCTATTACTAGGTTTCCAAAAATGGCGGGTGCCACATTATCAGGATGCCCTTCTATTTTTGTCGCAATATTTAATTTATCATCATCTGATAAGTTGAGCTTTCCTAGTTGGTTGGCCAATTCAATCCCTGCCACAATAACAGATGACGACGATCCCAGACCTCTCGCAAGAGGAATATCGGAAATCATTTTGATCCAATGTGGCTGTAGATCAGGCGCTATTTCTAAGGCTGTCTTAATTAATAAATTATTCTCATCGCAAGGAACTCCTACTAGCTCATGTTCGATGACCCACTTAGAGCTTGCTTCCAACACTTCGATGCTTAAATAACAGCTAACAGCTAGTCCAACCGAATCAAATCCCGGTCCCAAATTGGCTGAAGTAGCTGGAACACTAATCTTCATATTATTCTCCTAAAACTTTAAAGGCATTTTCTAAGACAAAGACTTCTGAGCTATCGATGGCAGTTACGATATCTGCTAACTGATTACGGTTGATATTATGAGTAATGACCGTGATCAAAGCTTTGCCATGATCAGCCCTACCTTGTAAGACTTGATCTAAGGAAATAGCATATTCTTCAAACAGCTGCGCCAAATGTGAGAGTTGTCCCGGTTGATCGCTCGCTTCTACCGCAAAATAATAAGCACTAACAACTTCTTCTGCCTCTGCCAGCCGGACCGATCTTTGATAAGCATTAAATGGTTTGACCACTTTTCCTTCAAGCATGTGCTGGCTAATCTGTATGATATCTGCCATAACAGAAGTTGCTGTCGGTTTTTGACCTGCACCAGGACCGTAATACATGGATTGCCCAATACCAACAGATTCCACAAATACCGCATTCATGACATCATTGACAGCTGCCAAGGGATGATTGAGAGGAACAAGCGTTGGAACAACTTCTGCCCAAAGCCCAGAGTCAGTCTCTTGGAGGTCGCCGACTAATTTGATAACATACCCTAACTCCTTAGCCGCGTTAACATCTTCTGATTTGATGACATTAATCCCTTTGTGATCAATGGCTTCGAAATCAATAGCCATACCAAAACCGAACTGGCTCAAAATGGCGACTTTGTAAGCTGCATCGATACCTTCAACATCATTTGTCGGATCACTTTCAGCGTAACCTAGTTTTTGAGCACTCACTAAGGCTTCATCATAAGTCCAATTTTCTTCGACCATTTTAGTGAGCATATAGTTGGATGTCCCATTAAGAACACCAAGTATACGAGTGATTTTATCAGCCATCAGAGACTCCGATAAGGTCCTAAGAATGGGAATCCCTCCTGCAACAGCAGCTTCATAGGCAAACATGACCTCATTTTCTTGAGCCAAGACAATAAGCTCTTGACCATGAATAGCAATCAAATCCTTATTAGCCGAAACAACATGTTTCTGAGCTTTGAGCGCTTGACTGATATAAGTCTTAGCAGGCTCGATACGACCTATCAATTCAACCACAATATCAATAGAATGGTCAGAGATGATATCCTCAATCGAAGTTACAAAATCATAATCATACCCTTGGGAGATCAAACGATCGGCATCATCAGATGATCTTACCAAAACTTTCTCGATTTCGATATTCTCTCCAGCTAATTCCCTAATCTTTGACTGATTTTCCTTCAATAAAAAAGGAATACCGCTGGCAACTGTCCCAAATCCGAGTAATCCAATTTTCACTGCCATAACATACCTCATTTTTCTTGTTTGAATTGTTTTATCTAGTATAGCAAAATTTTCTGATAATTTACAAGATTTCTCTTGTTTCTATTGGTTTGACGAAACCAATAACTTATACTCAGTTAATTTCAAAAAATAACTTTTTTTGATCTTTTCTTAAGTAGTGCGGACAAAAGCAACCTCCTTCGGAGTTTCATTCCTAATTTTTGAGTCTAAGTCTCAAAAATTCCGTTATTAGTGATATCAGCACTGCCACTAATAATACCACTACGTCGAAAAGATCCTTTCAAGCTCACTTCGTTCGCTCTAAACTGGGGAATCTTATTTTCTATTTAATACATCGTGTTATTTTTTGTTTTGGATGAGTACTAGAATTCCATTAACCAAAAAAAACTTTCAAGTGTATTTTCGTTTTTTACCTATTTCTCCTTGTCTTCATGTTACATTTTACATTTTGCAACTCATTTTCAAACGACCTTATGCCTAATGAACATTAACAACATTAGCAAAACTGATGGAAAGACACCAACATCAACGACCCACAGTCATCTCCCTAAACACAAACTTGCTAGGATAGAAACCTACTCTCCAGAAAGTATCACTATATCGATCATCTAAAACGGCTTTCGAAAGATGTTCAACAAAAAACAGATGGAAGAACAAAGAAGCTATCGTTCTCATCTGCCATCTATTATGTTAGAACTCGTATTTATAATTCTAGTATACCACAATTGTGAATACGGATTCTTATACCTAACGTTTAATCAATCTACTCATTTTCTCTTCTAAACAAGCGCCGAGCTGTGAGAGGATGTTTGATATACGAGACGACTAGTGCAAAAAGAGACTGAGATAGACTATCATGATCCTTTAGTTATCATGACTGTCCATCCCAGACTCAGTAACTCTCTTATCCTAATACAAGCGCATCGTCATTGAGTATTTGACCTGAATTTTTATGGAAAAGATCCATCAGCTGTGACACGGTAAGATTTTTCTTTTCTTTCCCCTTAACATCCACAACGATTTTACCTTGGTAAAGCATAACAAGACGGTTTCCATACGCGATCGCATGTTCCATATTATGAGTAATCATAAGCGTTGTAAGGGCATGTTCTTCAACTACTTTCTCGGTTAAAGCCATAACCATATCACTCGTTTTGGGGTCAAGAGCCGCAATATGTTCATCCAAAAGTAAAATATCAGGTCGAACAAGAGTTGCCATAGAAAGAGTCAGCGCTTGGCGTTGCCCTCCTGATAAGAAACCTGCGTCAGTCTTCATTCGATTTTCTAACCCAAGACCTAACTCTTTTAAAGCCTCTTTAAAAATCTGGCGTTCTTTATCCGTGACAGCTTTTTTGAAAATACTGCGCTTTTTACCACGAAGGTAAGCAATAGCCATGTTTTCTTCAATCGTCAAATTGGTTGCAGTACCCATACGAGGATCCTGAAACACACGGCTGATATGCTTTGAACGAGCTGCAACAGAATCTTTCTTGATAGATTTACCATTGAGAGAAATATCTCCCTCATCCATTTGAACAACACCTGCAATGGTATTAAGAAGCGTTGACTTACCGGCACCATTACCACCGATAATCGAGATGAAATCCCCTTCTTCAACCTCCAAATCCAAACCACGAAGGACATGATTTTCATTGATCGTTCCTTTTTCAAAAGTTTTATGAACATTTCGTAGGCTAAGTAAAGACATGTTAGTTTTCCTCCGTTAGTGATTTTGAAGCTTTAATCCCAAGTTTTGAACGAATTTCTGGAATGTATAAGATGATAGCAAGAAGAACTGCAGATACCAATTTGATCATTTGCGCATCGACATTAGCCGTTAAAATAACAACGATAATCAAACGATAGATGACTGAACCCAAAACGATAGAGATAAGGCGTTTACCAAGTGACAAGTGCTTGATGATAACTTCTGCCAAAATAACTGATGCCAAACCAATGATAATAGTACCTACCCCCATATTAAGGTCAGCGTAGCCATTATTTTGGGCTAAAAGAGCACCTGAGAGAGCAATCAAACCATTTCCAATCATATAGCCAAGGACTTTCATCTGATTAACATTAATACCATTAGCCTGCCCCATATCGATATTATCGCCTGTCGCACGAAGCGAAAGTCCTAACTGTGTATTCAATAAAAGCATGAGAGACAAGATAACCAAGGCAATAAAAATCACACCAATAAGAATGACAGCGTAAGTTTTATCAAGTCCCATCTCTTGGAACATCGTCACCAAAGTCTTTTGCATAGACAGTGAAACGTTTGAACGCCCCATCACCAGAAGGTTTGTTGAGTATAATCCTGTTAAGGTGATAATCCCTGTCAACAAAGGGGGAATGTTCATCTTGGTATGTAGGAAACCAGCCACCAGACCAACAAGCATACCACCAGCTAAACCCGCAACGGTTGCTAAAATGGGATGCCAACCATTAAGGATCCCAACTGATGTCACCGCAGCTCCCATCGGAAAGGCACCTTCTGCTGACAAATCCGCAATATCCAAAATACGGAAAGTTATGAAGACCCCAATAGCCATAATCGACCAGAGAAGCCCTTGAGAAATACTTGATAATACAATATCTAACATCTTATTTTCCTTTTTCTAATACTTATTTTTTGTCTTCAACTGCTGACATGTCAATCTTCAAAAGTTTAGCCATCTCATCATTTACTTTAACTGTCAGATTTTCAGGTGATTCCACGGGTACTTGGGAAACTTTTTTTCCTTCTAAGATTTTTACGGCTTGACGAGCCGTTTGACGACCCAATTCTTCAAAGTCTGGTCCGTACGAGAAGAGCGCTCCTTTTTCAACCAAGTCTGCATTGGCCGCGTACACCGGAATCTTCATTTCCTTAGATAAATCGGTCACAAGAGTGATTGAGCTATCAATTAAGTTATCCGTTGGCATGTAAAGCACTTCTGTTTGGTTCATTAGAGACCGTGCTGTATCTTGAACATCATTGGTTGATGAAATACCCTTTGTAACCACTTCAATGCCCTGCTTTTTAAAAACTTTTTTAGCTTCCTTGACTTGTACTTCTGAGTTACGTTCATTAGTCGTGTACATGATGCCCACTTTTTTCAAGTTTGGCATTACTTTTTTCAAAAGAGCAATGCGTTCCTCAGTTGGTGCCATATCGGTAGTCCCTGTTGCATTAGCTCCAGGGTTTTTCATACTTTTAACCAGCTTAGCCGAAAGAGGATCCGTCACAGCAGTAAAGGTAATCGGTACTTCTGACGAAGCCGTTGTTAGAGCTTGGGCTGCTGGAGTAGCAATCCCTAGAACCAAGTCACTGTCTTTAACCAATTTTTCTGAAATGCTTTGCAAGTTAGCTTGATCACCTTGTGAATTTTGGTAATCAATCACAATATTCTTGCCATCTTTGTACCCTTTCTTCGCCAGCTCGTCTACAAATCCTTCACGGGCAACGTCTAAGGTTTCAAATTCGACGTATTGTAAGATACCAATATGTTTAGCATCTTCATTGGCCTTGTCCGAAGACTGAGAACACCCTGTTAACAAAAGCCCTGTCGCTACAATACCAACCATCATTTTAAATCGTTTTTTCATCATAAACTCCTTTACCAGCAAACCGTTAATTTTAGAAAATCATAAACAAAAAAGCCGATTAGACTATAGTCCAACCGGCTTTCTTTAGGTGCATGCATTAAATCCTAAAAATAGCCGCTTAGACTGATATCATCTAATCGGCTATCGACAATCGAAAAATGCTTTAGCCTCATAGATACAAACTAGCAACGTTTGTATCTACAAGGTACAAACGCCTATCTAAAGAAACTAAAGTAATAATATGAGTTTGCTTGAGCCATAATGGCAGACGTTTGTCGTAACATATTTCTTTCTCCTTGTTTTATGATGGTTCTAAGTTTATCTTAAAGAAATGACTTTGTCAAGTTATTTTTTCTGAATAATTCAAAAATATTATACTTTCTCACGGATAACTAGCCACAGTAGCTTTGATATTTTCTCAACAATCGGTCTTTTTCTGTTGGAACTGTCCCCATTTTTTCACAAAACCTGAACAAGTTTCCTTATTTTTCTTTTTTGATGCCTGAAACGTCAATGTCCAACGCTTTTGCCATATCGTCATTAGCCGCTACAGTTAACGCCTCTGGGTATTCCGCAGAAATCTTAGCAACATCTTTTCCCTCAATCACTTTAACCGCCAATTTAGCTGTCTGTTCGCCCAATTTTTCGTAATCTGGCCCGTATGAGAAAAGCACACCTCCTTCAACCATGTCAGCGGATCCACCAACAACAGGTACCTTGGTTTCTTTCGATAAGTCACTTAAGAGTGTTATAGCACTAGCAATGGTATTGTCCGTTGGTACGAAAATGACATCGACATCTTTCATCAGACTTTTAGCCGTATCCTGCACATCATTAGTTGAGGAAATCCCTTTTGAGATGACCTTGATTCCTGCTTTTTTAAATAGTTTTTCAGCTTGCTTCACTTGAACTTCTGAATTACGTTCACTTGTGGTATACATGATACCAACTTTTTTAGCATCTGGAAGGACTTCCTTGACCAATTGCACTTGTTTATCAATTGGTGACATATCGCTAGTACCCGTTGCCATGCCGGCTGGATCCTTCATACTCTTGACTAATTTAGCAGAGACTGGATCTGTTACTGCAGTAAATAGGATGGGCGTATCTGAAGATGTTGCCACCAAAGACTGAGCAGCTGGTGTAGCAATGCCAAGAACCAAGTCGTTATCAGAAACCAATTTTTCAGAAATAGATTGCAGATTGGCTTGATCCCCTTGGGCATTTTCATAAGAAATAGTGATGTTTTTGCCCTCCTTGTAACCTGCTTTTGCCAATCCTTTCTCAAATCCCTTGCGTGCTGCTGTAAGGGACTCATGCTCGACATACTGTAAAATCCCAACTTTTGGCATTTCTTTTGTAGCATTCTTGCCTCCTGATTGAGAACAGGCTGCCAACAAAAGTGTCGCAGCTCCAAGCGTAGCAACTATTTTCCATATTTTTTTCATTTTAAAATCCTCCAAATCATTTGTATCTGCTATTAGGATTTAGGATTACCACCCTAAAAATCTAAAAAGTTACCGTCATAAACAAAAAACCAGCTAGAAAGATTCTAACTGGTTTACACTGACTTTAATCCAAAAGCCACTTATCAAAAGTTCTCCCTTGACCAGTTAGATATTCATCTAATCAGCCAAGTCAAAACGAAATGCTTTAGCCTCATAGATACAAACTTGCGCACCGCTTGTACCTAAGAGACACAAACGGCTATCTAAAGAAACTAAAGTTAAAGAAAGTATTTTGGTTACTAGTAGATAACTGAGTTAAAAGCATTTCTTATTCTCCCTTGTTTATGATTGGTTACAAGTATAGTATGATAACAATAACTTGTCAAGCTGTTTTAAAAAGTTTTTTGATAATTCTTTTAATTCATACAACTCTCTCTCGATTAATTGCTAAATTTAACCCAAACGATAAAGGGTACAATCAATGGTGAAAATCGCACATAACCTTTGAAAACAGAGGATTTGTGACCCCTATCTATGATTAATTAACATGCAAAATAGGAAAATACGAAAATCACTCCATTAATCAATCATCATCCACCTTACTCTCATCGCGCCTAGAGTGAGTTTTATGATCTTCAGTAGCTACGTCAGAACTATCAAGTGCTTTTAAATAAAACTGGCAACCATCTACTCCACAAACCAAATCAAGATCTTGATCAAGATTACCTTCAAACAAATCTAATTTAAATTGTTTCATTTTGTCATCCTTCTTTTTGGATTTGTTTTAGCACAGCTACCATATAGTCATAGGGTTGTGCTCCTGAAATTCCATATTTATTATTAATAACAAAGAATGGAGCACCTTGTACCCCTGCCTGTTGGGCTTCTAGCATATCTTGTTTAACTTGCTGTTCAAACTCTCGACTATCCAGCATTTCTTGAAAAGGGTTGCCTTTTCAGTGTTTGTTAAACATCATCAGAGCACTCTTACCTTTTAAGTACCCCATGAAACTTGAATCGCTGATTCTTGGGAGAATACTAACTAGCTTATGAACATGATCTGGCATTAAATGTCCTTCTATTATTTCGGCTCCTTTATAACTACATAAACGTCGAAAGATTTTGCCTAGACTGCTTCGATGTTGATTATAGATTACTTTTCGTCTATACTTAGATGTAAACACAATGTGGTATTTACACATCCACTTTGTGTGTGATAAACTATGTGCCTTTTGTGCCATATTTTGCTCCTTTCGCTTTACATTAGGCTTGAACACCTTTATTGTATCGCGTTTGGAGTTTTTTGGTATAACCAACGATGCTCACCCTCATAGCGAAAAGTCACATAAAGAAAAAACCGCTACTCTTGAGAATAGCGGTTTAATCATGTTTCTAAGCTACTTTTGTAGTCGCTCTATTATTTAAGAGTAACTGAAGCACCTGCTGCTTCAAGTTTTTCTTTGATTTCGTTAGCTTCTGCTTCTGAAGCACCTTCTTTAATAACTGATGGTGCACCGTCAACGATAGCTTTAGCTTCTTTAAGACCTTCACCCGTGATTTCACGAACAACTTTGATAACGCCAACTTTTTTGTCACCAGCAGCTGTCAATTCTACGTCGAATGAATCTTTAGCAGCACCTGCATCAGCAGCACCTGCTGCAGCTGCAGCTACAGGAGCAGCTGCAGTTACACCAAATTCTTCTTCGATAGCTTTTACAAGGTCGTTAAGCTCAAGGATAGTAGCTTCTTTAATTTCAGCAATAATGTTTTCAATGTTCAATGCCATTGTAATTTCCTCCAAGTATAGATGATATAATATAAAATGTTTGTAACCTTAGGCTACGAGTTGCGAAGAGATGCTTATGCAGCACCGTCTTCGTCTTTTTCTGCAACAGCTTTGACAGCGTATGCAACGTTGCGAACTGGCGCTTGAAGAACAGAAAGGAGCATAGATAGCATACCCTCTTTGTTTGGAAGTGATGCAAGAGCGTTGATTTCTTCCACAGATGTGAATGAACCATCAACAACACCACCTTTAATCTCAAGAGCTTCTGCGTCTTTAGCGAATTCGCTGATAACTTTAGCTGGGGCGATAACATCTTCGTTAGAAAAGGCTACAGCAGATGGTCCAACAAAAAGTTCTTTAAGTTCTGAAAGTCCAGCTTCTTCAGCAGCACGTGACAAAATTGAGTTTTTAATCACTTTAAACTCAACATCGCTTTCACGAAGATTACGACGAAGTACAGTATCTTGATCAACCGTAAGTCCACGTGAATCGACAACTACGATAGATGCTGCAGCTTTCATTTTCTCAGCAACAACTGAGACTTGTTCAGCTTTTTTAGCAATAATTGCTTCACTCATTAGTAGTTTTACCTCCGTTTTTATTTTTTGGGCTAGGCACAAAAAAATCGCACCTAAACCTAGACACGAAAGTACAATACGTTACATTTTATTCGTTACGTTTTGTGCCTCGGCAGGATGTTTATGAGTCGCGCTCCCCTGCTGTCTTAGGTCAGTTTTATTTCAAAACCTTTATAATAATATCATTCTTTTTTAAAAGATGCAAGCTTTTTATGCGATTTTTTTATTTTTCTTGGCTAGCTAATTACTAAAGCATCGATTTCTGATGAGATTAGCCTATGTTCAATAAGTGACTTAGCGTTCCATTCTCTATTAATAGATAAAGTCCAAGTCCAATCAAAACCAGAGGTAACAGCCATTTCTCAACTCTCTCAACAGCATCAGCTATCCAAGAATTGTCAGCGATCTGGTAGATTGTCCAGTTAAGCAGAAAAGTTGCTACAATAAATATTAACAGAGCAATCGTCAGTTGATTCCAAGGAAGACCTGCAAAATAAGGGATATAAACACCCAAGTTATCCGCTCCAGAGGCAATTGTCAAAGTCGTCACAGCTAACAAAACCTCTCTTTCGTTATCAAGCTTTGTTTTAACAGCTTCGTCATCTTCTTCCACTTCTCCATAAAAAGCAAAGCGAATTCCTAAAGCTATTGGAATAAAACCAAGTAAACCTATCATCCAATCTTCTGGAACAAAACGAAAAAGATAGGCAATTAGCAGACTAGCAATCACCAGCAACGAGATACCAATATATTGACCGGTCAAAACTTTAACAAACTGCTTTCGTCCCAAACTCGTAAAAATAATAAAGAGCAAGACAACATAATCAATACTTGTCGAAACAAAAACAGCTAAAGCTGACATAATTGTTTGAAGCATAGCCCCTCCCATGATTTTGTGTTAGTAACTACAACTATATGAAAGATTAAGTCTAAAGTCAATAACTAAAAAAGATAAAAGCACTAATACTCTTACCTTTTTAACAGTTTAGTCTTCTTCTCTCAAACCATATTGATAGGGTAAGTCCAAATTGTCACGAAGTGTTGTTCCTTCATAATCTTTATGGAAAATACCGCGTTCCTGTAAAATTGGAACAACCTCTTCTACAAAACGTTTCACACCATCGTGTGCTAAATCCGGCACAATAGAGAAACCGTCTGTGGCACCGGATTCAAACCATTCTTGGAGAAAATCGGCAACATCCTTGGCTGTACCGACAACAACAGGGTGGTAGTTGATGACTCCCATAGCTAATGCATCCATCGGAGAATAGCCTTCTTTAAGTAATTCAACTGCTCTTTTAGAACGTGGATCTTGCCAATGTGCCTGCAACATCTCTCTAACACCTTGCGGAAGGGGACGATTAACATCTAAACTCTTGAGATTGACACCAACCATAGCTGACAAATAATCGAGACGTTGCTCTGTTTCTAAAGGATCAAAGTCCATCACTTGACGCCGACGAGCCAAAGCTTCCTCACGTGTATCGGCAATGGTAAACATAAATCCTGTAAAGATATTAATATCATCGGCAGAACGACCGTGATCGACAGCACTTTGACGGAGAATTTTCCGATAATCACGTGATTCTTCAATCGTAAATGGATTAGCATAAACCGCTGAAGCAAAACGGCCTGCAAGTCTTATCCCTTCACCACTTGGCCCAGCTTGAAAAATAGCTGGTTGTCCTTGTTCAGATGGTGGAATTGGCAAAGGTCCCATTGTTGACAGGTATTGCCCCTGATAGTGAACTGGTTTAATCTGTGAACTGTCTGCAAATTGTCCTGTGTCCTTATCATGTTTATAGGCATTTTGTCCCCATGAGCCCCATAATGATTGAACCGCCTCAATCATTTCATGAGCCCTCTCATAGCGCTCTGCACGATTAGCAATGTGAGTTCCAAAATTCGCCGCTGTTTGAGGAGTCGAAGTTGTGACAGCATTCCATCCCACTCGGCCGTGACTTATAACATCTAACGCTTTCAAATGTCGAGCTAGATTATAGGGTTCATTAAAGGTTGTCGAAAATGTTCCCACTAGCCCGATCTGCGAAGTAGCACGTGCCACAGACGTCATCGCAATCAAGGGATCCATTGAGTGCATGGGAGTGTTGGTTTCTAAATCGTTAACTAAAGCTGGTGTATCAGCCATAAAAAGCGCATGGATTTTCCCTTTTTCAGCTAATTGCGCTAATTCAACATAGAGATCCATATCTGAATAGGCATCTGCCTTAGCTTCAGGTAATCGCCAAGTTTTAAATTCACCCCCATAGCCAGATACCATTTGTAAGACAATTTTCATTTGTTTTTTCGATGTCATTTTTATACTCTTTTCTATTTTTTTGATAAAATAAGTCTATCATCGACCTGATTAATTGTGAAGACGGCAATATTTTTCGACCAGGTACACTTTTGTGTTGAATTGATTCCTTTTAGGATTTCAATCAATCAGGTTAATTAACGATTATTGAGGTATACTATGGCTAAAATCTGTCCAAAAGGATTTCATAAAGAAGATTTGGAAAATCCAACACCCATTTTTCATCTATTGTATACGCAAAATATCATGACAGGGCGCTGGAAATTGATGATTTTAGATTATTTAACAGATGGGGATAAGCGCTTTAGTGACATTCAACGCCATCTCGGAGGACTGTCCCAAGGATCACTCACTAAGCAGCTTAAAGAGATGGAACATGATCAATTGATTAACCGTTGTGTCTATCCAGAAGTGCCACCTAGGGTGGAATATTCACTAACTGATAAAGGAAGAGACCTTTTACCCATTTTAGAATTGATGGTTGCTTATGGTGAAAAATACACTAACACCAAACTGTTTAAGAAGAAATAACTGCCGTTATGGACAAGTTTCTAATGTTTTACACTGACAACACTCGGCATTACCATCCAGAAGCCTTCCTATTACTCAAGTTGAAGGATTTGAATGAGACATATAGAGCAAAATAATAGCCAGCGCCTAAAGACGTTAGCTATTATTTATTTTAGAAAATCCTACTGTAACGAAATAAAATACAGATACTACAATTACGGTCCAAACAGTAAATCCTATTTTCTCCCTGATCACCTGAATATCATCTCATTGAGAAAATAGAGCTTAACTCAAAACATCTTAGGAAAACATGGCCAAATAACGATACTTTTCTTGAGACACTCTTGTTCTACTATTGTTTCAAACGTCTACATTACCCCGTCATTAATTCTCAATAAAAATGAAATCAAACTAAGTAATACCGAGCTAAAAACGAACTGAATATCATCCAATCATGTCCAAAAGATCTGATTCTAATTTTCGAAAAGCATAATGGGAGAGATAACCTATTATCTACTCGCAACAGTCATCGGTAGTACATTTTAGAAGATTATATTGAGGAAATGTTACCACGATTCGAACAATTTAAATTGCCAAGAAAGCTAGCAATTCTTTTGAAAACTCATCAGCATATTGAAAAATGGATCCGTGCCCTGCGTGTGGATAGATAATCAGTTTACTTCCCTTAATCTTCTTATGCATATCATAAGAATTTTCAGTCGGTACTTGCATATCCTGATCCCCGTTGACAATCAAGTTTGGTTGCGTGATATGACGCCAATCATCTTCAGCGGCTTTCCCCCAGCACTTAATGGCTTTTAGCTGTGTGAGGAAACCAGGCACCTTCATCGCCTTATCGGCATGAGCAGGGCTTCTCATTCCCATGCGACCCAAGACTTTCTCTGCTTAGATAGGACCTTGTTCATCATGGTTATAGAAGATATAACGTTTCGGATCCGTACGTTCAAAAGTGGCTCTTAACATATAGCGAAAGGTCTTTCCAGTCACCTTATCGACTTCTTTACCTCCGCGAGGTCCTGTCCCTGCTAAAATCAAATGCTGAACCATGTCAGGATTTAGACGTACGATTTCTTGAGCAATCATCCCACCCATAGAAAGTCCAAGTAGGTTAATCCGATTGTGGCCCAAGGCTTTCACAATAGCAATCGCCTGCTCTGCCATACCAGGAATGGTAGTTGCCACCTTCCCTTGACTAGCACCGACACCAGGCAGATCTAGAACAACCAAGTGTTGTTTTTCAGTAATCAAGTCAAGTAATTTTGGATCCCAATTGTCCAAGGTTGCTGCTAAGTGCACCAACATGATGAGAGGTAAATCTGATTTTCCTTTCCCCAGTTCTCGGTAAGCAATTCTGTTACCAGCTACCTCTATATATTGATTTTTCGTTGTGATATAAGACATTTTTTCTCCTTAATGATTGTCAAAACTGAGAACTGTTTTTCCACGTGAACGACCATTTGCTACTTTATCAAGAGCTGCATTGACTTCTTCAAATGGATAACCAATATCAATAGAAGGCTTGATTTCAAGCTTCGTAAAAATATCAGCTACTTCTTGTAATTGTCGACCATTGCTTTCTACAAAGATAAAGTGGTAATGCACACCATATTTCGCAGCCATTTTGTCAAACTTATGACCAGCTACTTTGAGCAACAATTGTTTTGCCTTTGGTAAGTTCATGCGCTTTGCAAAAGCTCCATTTGGCATGGCTCGAAGGGATACCAAATGCCCATCTTTTTTCATAATTGACATCTGTTTCTCAGTCTCTTCTCCACCAAGAGTATCTAAGACATAATCCACGTCCGCAAGGAGCTTGGTGTAATCTTCTGTCTTATAGTCGATAAAGCGATCAGCCCCTAAAGCTAGGACACGCTCTGCATTGGCACCATCTCCGTTGGTAATAACCGTCAACCCCTTAGCTTTTGCAATCGGAATCGCCATGCCACCGACACCCCCAGTTCCACCAGAGATGAAGATGGTCTTGCCTGCTTGCGCCTCCATCAAATCCAATGCCTGCATAATGGTGAGGGCCGTGAGAGGAACAGCAGCTGCTTCCACATCTGTTAAATAAGCTGGAGCTTTCGCGAGTGCCTCAGCATCTACTGCGACATACTCTGCAAAAGCACCGATATGATTAAGTGGCAAACGCCCAAAAACACGGTCTCCCACTACAAATTGGTTGACGCTTATTCCTACTTGTTCCACCACACCAACAACTTCATTACCCGCTGTCTGTGGCATTTTATAAGGAACAATCATATTGACCTCACCGCGGCTAATCATGTTATCAAGTGGATTAACGCCTGCTGCCTTGACCTTGATAAGGACTTGTTCTGGTTTTATTTGCGGTTTTGCAATGTCTGCCATTGTTAATGCGATATTGTTTTTGTTATAAGTTGTATGCTGTGCTGCTTTCATGTTTTCTTCCTTTTCTTTATTTCGTTGTACTTGTATCTGAAACAAGTACGGCTTTGGTTTGAAAAAATCTGACGAATTCGTCAGATACGGGCTTACTTGGCTGCATGATAGAGATTGCTAATCACCTGATCTAGCGTTTGGTCTGCCAAGTTTTTTTCAAGTTCTTGTTCCACACTTGTAAAAATGGGAGCTACTGCTCCTTCGATATGCTGTCCAACAGGGCATTCCTGATTGGCATGGTGATGCATTTGAAAGAGACGGATGTGGTCTACTTCCTGCGTCGCATAGTAAATCTCTAGCAAGGATATTTCCTCAGGAGACTTGCTGAGCTGGTAGCCCGACTTCCCTTGATGAGAGGTAATCAGCCCAGCATTTTTCAACAGAGCAATGACTTTCCGAATATAACTTGGATTTGTCCCAACGCTTGTTGCAAGGGTTTGCGAACTTAACACTTCCTTACTTTCACTAATCATGGTTAGAATATGAAGGGCAACAGAAAATTTTGTATCCATATTTTTGCTTTCTTATTTAAACTTGTATTTAATACAAGAACAAGTTTATCATTACTAATAGCTCCTCGCAAGTCTTTTGTTCTTATTGAAAAATCTTACTAAGAAACAATTATAATGAATTGAATAAAGCTTAGGCCATTGTTAAGTCACTTTGATAGACGCCAGTTATATCTAAAGCTCCTTGCTTTGTCCTATTCCTTTCTCAATCTACTATGAAATGATCAGTATTAACCATAAAACAAAAAGCCACTGATCACTCCCTTACGAGGTGAACTCAGTAGCTGTTTCTTATTTGTTCAAGTCGAGTTTTTTTAGTTCTTCTTCAATCATCTTCAAAACCGTTTGGAGATCTTCTTCTGAATTGACGAAATCCAATTCATCTCCAACAATGCGCATCTTCGGTGAAAAATCATAATTATCATACCATGCTGGGTACTCCCCATGAACTAATTGATAATAGTCATAAAGTCCTGGATTGCCGTCAATTTGTTCAAACGAACGCCCACGCTTCTCAATACGCTCTAGCATCTTTTCAAACGTAACATCGATGTAGATTAGAAGATCAGGACGCTTTTTGGGCATACCATCCAACTCTTCCATCATATTATCGAGTAATTCTTTATAAATATCGAGTTCTGTTTTCGTGACATTCCCTTGTTTATAGTTTAGCGTTAAAAACAATTCATCTTCAAAAATAGACCGATCAAGCACATTATTATCATCTTTATAGGCTGCCTTGATGGACTCAAAGCGCTTATTTAAAAAATAAATCTGCAAAAGAAAGGCATACTTCTTAGGATCCTCATAATACAAATCTAAAACAGGGTTGTTATCAACAGCCTCATAAAAAACATCTGTTCCCAGATGTTCTCCTAAAGCCTTGGCAAGAGAGCTTTTACCAGCTCCGATGGTTCCAGCTAATACAATCAACATAATTCTCCTAAAGGTAATCTAAAATGGTGTCCCATGAAGCATCCAATCCTTCACGAGTTACTGATGAAAAGACGATAAAAGCATCGTTGGGATCAAAATTCAATTTCTTTTTAATCGCTGATTCGTGTTTTTGCCACTTTCCGCGAGGAATTTTGTCTGCCTTTGTAGCGACAATAATAACAGGGATCTCATAGTATTTGAGAAATTCGTACATCTGGATGTCATCTTGAGATGGATCATGACGCAAATCAACCAAGCTCACAACAACTCTTAGATTATCACGTGTAACTAAGTATTCCTCAATCATTTTTCCCCATTTAGCACGCTCTTTTTTGGATACCTTGGCATAACCATAACCAGGGACATCAACAAATCGCAGTTTATCATCAATATTGAAAAAATTTAGCAATTGTGTTTTTCCTGGTTTTCCTGACGTACGCGCTAGATTCTTGCGTCCCAAAAGCGTATTAATGAAGCTCGATTTCCCTACATTTGAGCGACCAGCTAGAGCTACCTCGGGTAAATCGTCTTGGGGGTAATGAGATTTATTGGCAGCACTCAAAAGAATTGAGGCATTGTGGGTATTTAAAACCTGTTCTTCAGCCATAAATCCTCCTAAGCTGTTTCCAAAATAGGCTGACCAGTGCCATCTACTGCGTCTTTGGTAATGCGAACACGCTTGACATCTTCTTGGCTAGGAACTTCAAACATGATGTCCATCATAGTCTCTTCAATGATAGAGCGCAAGCCACGCGCACCTGTTTTACGGTCAATTGCTTTGGCAGCAATAGCTTCTAAGGCTTCACGATCAAATGCTAATTCAACGTTGTCATATGATAATAGGGTTTCATATTGGCGAACAAGCGCATTTTTAGGTTCTGTCAAAATGAGAATCAAGTCATTAACCGTCAACTGTTCAAGCGCTGCTGTGACAGGCAAGCGACCAATGAACTCTGGAATAAGACCGAATTTCTGAATATCTTCGGCAATGATTTCTTGCATGTAAGACGAATCATCTGAGACTTTCTTACTATTTTGACCAAATCCAATGATTTTTTCACCAAGACGCTGTTTAACAATTTCCTCGATACCGTCAAATGCACCACCAACAATGAAAAGAATATTCTTTGTGTCAATTTGAATCATTTCTTGACTTGGGTGTTTACGTCCCCCTTGTGGTGGTACACTGGCAACCGTGCCCTCGATAATTTTAAGAAGTGCCTGTTGTACCCCTTCACCCGAAACATCGCGTGTAATAGAAACATTCTCACCTTTTTTGGCAATTTTATCAATTTCATCGACGTAGATAATGCCACGTTCAGCTCGTTCTACATTATAGTCGGCTGCTTGAATCAGTTTCAAAAGAATATTCTCAACGTCTTCTCCAACATAGCCTGCTTCTGTCAATGATGTCGCATCAGCAATAGCAAATGGCACATTGAGACTTTTAGCCAAAGTTTGGGCTAGGAATGTTTTTCCTGAACCTGTCGGACCAATCATCAAAATATTTGATTTTTGGAGAACAACATCTTCTTCATCACGACTTTCTGTGAAACTAATCCGTTTGTAGTGGTTATAGACTGCTACTGCCAAAGCACGCTTAGCTCGGTCCTGACCAACAACGTATTGATCTAAAATAGCCAATAATTCTTTTGGCTTTGGTACTTCCGTCAAGTCAGCTAAAACTTCTTCTGCCAACTCTTCCTTAATAATTTCTTGTGACAATGCAACACATTCATCACAGATGAAGACACCATTTCCGGCAATGATTTTTTTGACTTCATCTTGGTTTTTGCCACAAAAAGAGCAATAAACCATTGTATCATTCGTTCGATTTCCAACCATGATTTTTCTTATCTCCTAAAATAGTGTACCGTAAAAGGCATGAATCGTATTAACTAGATTTGTGAAGGCATTTAATAAAAAAATAACTCCTAATCCGTATCGGTTTTTTTTGAACGCTGGCAAAGCGCATAAAAAGCAGATAATCGCCAAACATGCGGTAAAAACACCAAATAAACTACGCTGCATGGCTTACTCCACCTTCCTTACTAATTCTTTAACTGTAAAGTCATACGCATTTTTGTCATCTTTTTCAAAAAATCTTTCAGAAACTAATTCGAAATCTGCTTCTGGATAATCAGGAAAATAGGTATCTCCTTCAAAAACACCATCGACTTCCGTTTTCAATAACTTGTTAGCCACAGACAAAAAACTCTGATAAATGCGAGCTCCACCAACAATAAACAAGGTTTTATCTTGGTTATTAAACCAATCAAGCACTTCTGCTTTTGAGTGTAGGACAATAACATCGTCAGCTTGGTAGTCTTTATCCTTAGTCAAAACGATAGTCTGTCTTCCAGGAAGAACACGACGGTTCATTCCTTCAAAGGTCACCCTACCCATCAGCAATACTTGCCCCATGGTGGTCTCTTTAAAATGTTTCAATTCTTTTGGTAGACGCCATGGCAGGCGGTCCTTATGACCAATTAAATGATTTTTATCTTCTGCCCATATGGCGATAATGTCTTTGCTCATCTGCTTCCTACTTTTCAATATCTATTATCATTCTAGCAAAATTTAAGCAAAAATGCTGACATAAAATCACTAGATAGCTAAATCAAATGTTAATTGTGGCTTGACTGGATCGTAATCCACTAGTTCAAAATCTTCTGCTTTAATGTCAAAGAAATTGGTTTTATCTGGAACATTTAATACCAAGCGTGGCTGACATATGTTAGCTTCACGATTCAATAACTCATTAGCTTGGTCAAATTGATTATCATAGATATGAAGGTTATTAATAAAATAGAAAAATTTTCCAACTTTCCAACCAAAATGTTTGGCAATCATCATTTGAAGAGCGACATACTGCATGGCATTAATATGATGAGCCACCAACATGTCATTTGAACGTTGGGTCAAAGTCGCGTCCAAATAAATATCGCCATCTATCCGTCGAACGTCAAACATAGTTTGAAAGGCACAGGGGAGAAGACCACCTGTTTCTTCAAAGGCCTCATAATCCCAAAGCGAGATGACATTACGGCGATTCCATGGATTTTCTTCCAGTTGCTTCAAAATCTTGTGGATAATGTTATGTTTTTTGACAACAGCCCCATAACGCTCCCCTATGGTCCGACTGTCACCAACTTCCCAATCATTCCAATAATGAACATTGTACTTTTCTTCTAAAACATCCAGACTATTAGATTGGTCTTGATAAATCCACAGAATTTCTTTAATAGCAGATTTTATAGGAATTGGGCGTAAAGTGGTAATAGGAAAATCTCCCTTTGCTAAATCATACTCCGCAAATGCTCCGGTCACATATTTAGAATTAGCCGTTTGACCATTCTTATACTTGGGACGAGCCTGTTCAGACATGACACCCTCATCTAAGATACGCTTAATATTGGCTTTGAAAATATCATCTGCTTTTGTCATGGGCTTAATTACCTCGTTTATTTTTCTATAACTAATATAGTTTATCGAATTTTTTTCTTTTTTTCCACTAGAAAAATGGTTATTAAATCATTCCATCACTTTAATCAAATCATATGCCAAAATAACAAGCAACGAGTCATTTTATGTTACAATTTAATTACTAAAACATTTTATGAAGAGATGAAGGAAGGGTTTTATGACCATCGGAATTGATAAGATTGGTTTTGCAACCAGTCAGTACGTTTTAAAGTTAGAAGAATTAGCCCAAGCTCGTGGGCAAAAAATTGAAAAATACACAACAGGTCTGATGTTGGATGCCTTAAGTATCACACCGATTACAGAAGATATTGTCACCCTAGCGGCCTCTGCTGCTCAAACTATTTTGACAGATGACGACAAAGCAGCTATTGACATGGTTATCGTAGCGACGGAATCCGGCATTGACCAATCCAAAGCAGCTAGTGTCTATGTTCATCAACTCCTTGGTATCCAACCCTTTGCTCGTTCTGTGGAAATGAAAGAGGCTTGTTACGCCGGAACCGCAGGGCTAAACTATGCTAAATTGCACGTGGAAAAAAATCCTGACCGCAAGGCTCTCGTTATTGCAAGTGACATTGCCAAATATGGTATCGCATCTGCCGGTGAAGCCACTCAGGGGGCAGGAGCTGTCGCCATGTTAGTAACCTCCAATCCCCGCATTGCCACTTTCTCAGATGACAATGTCGCTCAAACCCGTGACATCTATGATTTCTGGCGCCCAAATTATTCAACAACACCCTTTGTTGATGGCATCTACTCAACCAAACAATATTTAGACAGTCTCAAAACAACTTGGGCTGAGTACCAAAAGCGACATCAAGCCAACCTGGAAGATTTTGCAGCTTTTTGCTTCCACTTGCCATACCCTAAGTTAGCCTTAAAAGGACTCAAAAAAATCATGCCTAAAGGCTTGGATGAATCATTTAAAAGCCACTTAACCAATCATTTTGAGGCCTCAATTCAATATAGCCGAAAAGTCGGCAATATCTACACCGGATCGCTCTATTTAGGCTTACTGTCCCTTTTAGAAAATAGCCAAACACTCCAAGCAGGCGATAAAATTGGGCTCTTTTCATATGGTTCTGGTGCCGTTTCTGAGATCTTCTCCCTTTACTTGGTAGACGGTTTTAAGGAAATGCTCCGCAGTGATCGCGCAGCTGACTTGGAGAAACGTAGCGCTCTTAGTATCGGTGCATATGAAAAACTTTTTTATGAGGAAGCTAACTTAACTGAAGAAGGAAATGCCAAGTTTGACACTTATGATACAGGGACTTTCGCCCTAGAACATATCCAAAATCATCAACGCATCTATGTGAGAAAAGAACATGACTAATTTAAAATGGACTGGCTTTGCTAAAAAAAGCCCACAAGAACGAATTGACCTGATTAGAGAGTTTGGCTTACTCAATGAAGAGAGCCAAGAGATTTTACAAAAACAGAAGAAATTACCGCTAGAAACAGCGAATCAGATGGCAGAAAATGTCATTTCTGAGCTGTCTCTACCTTTTGCTATCGCTCCTGACTTTTTGGTCAATGGTAAAACCTATCATTTACCTATGGTGACGGAAGAACCTTCTGTGGTAGCTGCTGCTAGCTTCGCCGCTAAAATCATTAAACGCTCGGGAGGTTTTACAACCACTGTCCATAATCGGCAAATGATTGGACAGGTCGCCCTCTTTGAGGTTCCTAATGTTGACGATGCCACTGCTAGTATTTTAGAGCAAAAAGACTCCTTGCTTAGCCTAGCGAATCAAGCCCACCCCTCCATCGTCAAACGTGGTGGCGGTACTCGAAACCTCTGGCTAGAGCCAAAAGAAGACTTTCTGATGGTTTATGTTTCAGTGGATACCCAAGAGGCTATGGGAGCCAACATGGTCAATACCATGATGGAAGCCCTAGTTCCTTCTTTAGAAGAATTGTCTCAAGGACAATCTTTAATGGCTGTCCTCTCTAACTATGCTACCGAAAGTTTAGTTTCAGCTGACTGCCAGATTAATATTGCTAGCCTTAGTCGGGATAAAGAAGAAGCGCATCACCTGGCGCAAAAACTTGTCATGGCCAGTCGACTAGCACAAGTTGACCCTTATCGTGCTAGCACTCATAATAAAGGGATTTTTAACGGAATTGACGCTTTGGTTATGGCAACGGGTAATGACTGGCGTGCGATTGAAGCTGGGGCTCATGCCTATGCTAGCCGAGACGGGCAGTACCGAGGGTTGAGCCACTGGAGTTACGATGAAGAAGCTGCCACTATCAAGGGGCATATGACTTTACCAATGCCAATCGCCACTAAAGGTGGTTCTATTGGGCTCAATCCTACCGTTCAAATCGCTCATGATTTGTTAGGCAATCCTAACGCTAAAGAACTCGCTGGCTTGATTGTATCACTTGGTTTAGCACAAAATTTCGCAGCCCTAAAAGCTTTGACTTCAACAGGAATCCAAGCAGGACACATGAAATTGCAGGCTAAATCCTTGGCACTTCTTGCTGGTGCCAAAGACAAAGAAGTTGGACCATTAGTTCAAGAGCTCTTAAAGGCGAAACACATAAACTTGTCAACCTCTAAAGCCTTGCTCCAAAAATTGAGACAAGAAAACTGAAGCTAGCTGGTGCTAGCTTCAGTTTTTGATATCCTCTTTTTTTAGGTAATTCAATTTGCCATAAAGCATGTAGTCGACCTTGTTTAAGTCCGATACCTTTTGGCAGTTTAAAGCGCACATAATTAAGCGCAAATCGTCTTTCCAGCCATTAACCGTAGCAACAGCTTCTTCTATTGGTTTTGTTTCGACCAATTCTAAGACAGTTTTGGATAAACCCACTGCTTTGGCACCAAGAACAAGACATTTGATCATATCTAATGGATGGCGAACACCACCAGAAGCTAAAACATCAGCTTTAGTCATCATAGGCTGGGCATTTAAAAGGGCTTGTACAGTGGTTTGTCCCCATTCATTAAGAAATGAACGGTCACCACCACGCTCATTCTCAATATAGGCAAAACTGGTCCCCCCTCTACCAGAGATATCAAAAGCTCTAAATCCTAAATCATAGGCTGTTTCCATAGTTTTCAAATCCAGTCCAAATCCCACTTCCTTAAGCATGACAGGGACTGGCATATGCTTGGCATAATCAGCAAGATTTTCCTTCCAAGAACGAAAATGTCTCTCTCCTTCTGGCATAAGAAGTTCCTGCATGAGATTAACATGCACTTGTAGAAATGCAGGCACCATCTCTTCAACAGCCCTTAGGCCAAGTTTGTAATCCTTATCAATCCCAATATTGGTCCCTAGGGTAAGATTGGGATGATGTTTTTTAACCTGAAAGCTGGTATCCGTTGGGTCTTTTAAAGCGGCTGAATAGGAACCCGTCACCATGATAATTCCAGTTGCTTCTGCTAACTGAGCTAATTTTTGATTGATTTCAGCCCCTTTTTGGCTACCACCAGTCATGGCATTGATGTAAAAAGGAAAGTCAAAATCCATACCTAAGAATTGGGTTGACAAATCAATCTCGTCCAAATCATAATCTGGCAGAGAACGGTGTATCAACTCCATATCATCAAAACTATTATAGGGCGATTGGTATTTTAAGGCGTATTTAATGTGATCGTCTTTACGATTTGTTTCCATGATTTACCTCTATCCAGAATCGTTTGGTTTGGGAATGATCGTCTGCGTTGACATAGGTATTGTCATAAACCCCACCATTAGCCAGAATAGTTTTTTCAGAAGCAATATTATCCACATCACAGGTTACCAAGACTTTTGTGATGCCGAGATCGTAGGCTTTAGCTAAAGCAAGTTTCAATTGTTTTTTGGCGTAATCTTTTCCCCGCTCGCTAGGACAAATTGAGTAACCAATATGACCGGCAAAATGAATTAAAAAATCTTGCTTCAAATGATGCCTGATATTACAAATGCCAACCATCTTTTGGTCTAATTGACGCACACAAAGAAAGGTTGACGATGGTGCACGCTCTTCTTTAACGCCACTTTCTGTTTCGATGGCTTGAGTGTAGGCAATCCAAGCGGCTAAATCAACATAATTTTCCAAACACGCACCACCATAAAGATGCTCATTTGCTTGTGCAAATTCGTTTTTATAGGCAGTAATGGTGTCTAAATAGTCTATATTGGGTTTAATCAATACTAAGTCTGTCATGCTTACCAACTTTCTTGATAGAGAATCTCAATTCCAGATTTTTCCCAGCGTTCTTTTAAGGTGGCTGTGTCTTCAGGATTAAAAGACAAGGCAATGCCACAATCGCCACCACCTGCTCCTGAAGACTTGGCGATAGCATCCAAATCTTGACTGGCTTCTTTGAGAGCTAATAATTTATCAGTATATATAGCTGGGCTGAGTGAAGCTAGGAGATCGCTAACTGTTTCTAAAGATGCTTTTAGAATGTCTTTATCCCCCTTTGTTAAAGCCGCTTTAGCATATAAAACTTGCTTTTGTGTTTCCTCTAGAAAACTTACCGAAATATGATTTTTGAGATTTTTAATCATCTGACTAGATAAGGCAGGCTGAGCTGTCCACCCTACTAAAAAATCAGCTGTTAGCTTGGGATTTAGAGTGACAATCTCGTAACCCCAATCCATGTCTAAAAGTGTTGTTAAGGATTTTTCCAAAAGCAAAGCTGAAATAGCATCGCGATCAAAGGACGTGTAAGCGATAAGGTCGTCGTAGGTAATACAAGCAATATCTCCCATGGATCCATTATCTCCCATCTTGAGTAAGGTGTAGGAAGCTAGTTTGAAGAGCTGGTCCTTGCTGAGGATAATCTCAAAAAAAGTCGCTAACGCTTTAATGGTGAGCACAGTCACGCTTCCGCTCGAGCCGATTCCTAATTTCTTACCATTTTTTCCCAACTTGCCTGAAATAGACAATTCAAAAGGAACTAAGTCTTCCACCTTCTTATCAAGGAAAGCAGCAAACGTACGCACGCTTTCTTGAATCAAAGCATAACCTTTATCAGCTGTCATAGTCGCAGCATAGTCAAACATGTCAGACTTAAGTTGCAAATGAGTCGCTTGACTCACCTGAGCTGTCATGTAAAGGGGAATATTTTTAATAAGAGCTGTTTTTCCGGGAGTCAAAACAGCGTACTCTCCAGCAAGGTAGAGTTTTCCTCCGGTTTGAACACTGATGGTTTTCTTCATTTTACAAAACCTTTGTTGGGGAAGTAATAACTTGATAATGGTTTTGGAAGATAGCCGCCAAGTCTTCCATATCTTTTTCTAGGCAGAGCACTTTGACATTTGGTCCTGCATCCATGGTAAAGTAACATTTCGCACCAGATTGACGTAAGTCTCTGACCAAGGCCATCGCTTCCCGAGTTTTGTCCGTTAGATAGGAAAAAGCTGGCTGAGCCTTGTGGTTCGTTTCATGCATGCGAAGGGCGTTAGCTTCTGTTAATTCTCCAACCTTTTCAAAATCATTGGCCTTGAGATAGACCAGCATATCCTTGTAATCTTGCTCGGATTGCCTGATCCACTCTGAAAAGTAACTTGATGTTTCTGAAGCACGTTTCATGCCTTCACGACTTGAAACAGCTTTTCTTTGGTCGTTTAAAACCAGCATAATCATACCAAGTTTGAGATCAGTATCAACGCGATAAATGTCTCCAGTCGTTTTGTCCCAAGCCGATAGAGGCCCAAAGAAAGAACGAGAGGAAGAGCCAGAGGCAAACTTAGCCATTTGAGCCAACTCACTTTGTGACTTATTAGCTTCAAAGTAGTCATTAGCTGCTTTAACAAGAGCTGACAAACCAGAGGAACTTGATGACAGTCCTGCTGCCGTTGGCATATTATTCCAAGTCTCGATTTTGACAAATTCTGACGGATCTTGACGAAATAGGTCTAGGACCTTACTCATTTTATTAAGTTCATCGGCTCCTTGTTTGACATCTCCGATGTAAAATTCATCTGAACTTGCCTTATCCAAAGGTGTTAATTGCGTTTCAGTGAACATATTTTCCAAAGTTAGCGAAATGCTACTGGTGGAAGGAATCATTTTGTCAGCATCTGCTTTTCCCCAATATTTAATAATGGCAATATTGGCGTACGATTTGACCTTTACAGGTTTTCGATCCATGTGTTAACGGCTCCTTCTTTTTCTAATATCCGAGATAGCTGCTCTGCTTCTTCATTTGTATGGACGAGAGCGATGATACAACCTCCTAGACCCCCACCTGACATCTTGGCACCCAGAGCTCTTTCTTTTCTAGCTACCTGCACTAGATGGTTGGATTCTGGACTTGACACACCTAATTCATCTAGTAAATCGTGGGCATGGTTCATCGCTAAGCCCATATGTTCCAAGTTTTTTTCGGCAAGGGCTTCTTCAAAGGCATCGGCCAACTGACCGAGTCCATGTAATAATGGCAATGCTTTTTCTTCTTGGTTTTCAACCTTTTCAACTGCCTCTCTAGTATGACCATGAATGCCTGTATCAGCAATGACGAGGTAGGCATCCAAATCAACTTCTAGGGTTGAAAATCCGATGTTTCGGATGAATTTAATGGCCTTATCGCTTAGACACGTCTTAGCGTCAAGACCGCTTGGATTGGTGTGGGCAATGATTTCTGCTTGATTGACTAATATCTCTAAGGTTTGATTGTCCAAATCCCGTTCATAGTAATCAAAAACAGAGCGAATAGCGGCAATAGCTACCGCTGCTGAAGACCCCATACCACGCCTTTGTGGAACAGACGAGATAATCTCGTACTTTATTTTTGCTTGCGGGATTTCTAAATACTCTAAAGCGGCAAAAATCGCCGTAATCAAAGGATCGGCAATGGTCATTTTTAGCGAGTGTTTAGCTAGTGTCAATTGACAGGTCACTTCAATATTTTTGAGCGGCAAGGCAATAGCTGGAAAACCATAGACAACAGAATGTTCTCCCATCAAAATGATCTTGCTATGTGACTTACCTATTCCAATAGATTTCATAACTTTATCTTTTCTTTTGACGTTTTATAACAGAACTATTTTACCGTATTTTTAAAGAAAATGCGACTTATACTTAACAGAATCATTTTTATTACCCTGAATTTTTTCACCATTTAAAACTGACAACTTAACCTCTATTAACTATTGTCAGACTATTTCCAAATAAGCATTTTTACTTGAACATCACAACAAAACTTGGTAATCCCTTGTTCTTCAGCTTATTTCTACTCACCCCCAAATAAACCTCCCTAACTAACCAATCTTCACTTTCTGTTCTTATACTCAGTTAATTTCAAAAAATAACTTTTTTTGATTTTTTCTTAAGTAGTGCGGACGCAAGCAACCTCCTTCGGAGTTTCATTCCTAATATTTGAGCCTAAGTCTCAAAAAATTCCGTTATTAGTGACAGTGTTGCTGTCACTAATAATACCTCTACGACGAAAATGTCCTTTCAAGCTCACTTCGTTCGCTCTAAACCGCAGAATCTTATTTTGCTATTCGATACATCGTGTTATTTTTTGATTTTGGATGAATATTAGCAAGACACATTTCGAAAGAAAAGCCAGTCATCACTAAGAAGCTCAAACTTATTGTTAAACTTATCTTCACCGCTTCTTCTAATGTCATATGGGATTTAACTCAAAAACCATGATCTAATCTATCATCCACTTAACTGCGTTCTTTTTTGATAAAGTGAGAACCAACGAACAGATGAACTCTAGTCAGTATCGTAAAATGAAACAAAAACCGTATAACGATGATACCATGTTATATAGTACTTTCACCAGATTTTCTTAACATACCTCAGAAAACTAATGCTTCGTTGCTGCACTTTTTTGGAAGTATTGTTGCCTTATCCTAATTTCATTCTATGATATTATGCCGTTCTCCCCTCCTGTGAAAGAAGCTACAAGTATCGTCACTACTCCTCAGTTATAGAGACTTAGAAAACAACAACCAGCTGACCTATTATTAGAGATGTTTCTACATGAAAACAAAGAACTAGAGGTAACTCACACTATCATGAGCTTACTGGAAATGACTAAGCAGTATGGCTTAAACACTGAGAAATATATAACTTATCTTCTAGAAAGTCTTACCAACGCGAAAACTCTTGCAAAGAGGAAAATGCTGAAAGTTTATATACTGTTCTTTAAAAGCACCCAAAACAATTGCCAACAGAACAACTTTTGGAGTCAATCCGAACTGACTTTGATATTTTTCAATAGGGTTCATCGTAAAAGCCTACATATCTTCTATAAAAACAATAAAATCAATCACCGTAGTGACCTCTATCTTTAAGTCTACTACTATGATTGATTTTCTTATAATGTTTTACTATTCCACAAACAATACTGACTTCATTTATTGGGTGTAACTGTTTTAGGGATATTTTCACAGAAAAAGTTTTTGGTGATGATCGTCAAAAAAACTTACTCTGTGTTTTCTATCATTTTGGGCTCTTCTGGGAAAGTGAACTATCGTATTCCTGCATCTGAAGTTCGCGTTTCAGTTGTCCCCAAACATTCTTATGCTCGCGGTAGCCAATAATGCCAGCTACTTTAACTAAAGTCAATATAGGATGTAACACGAGATATCGAAAAATAGCTATATAAATAACTTTGATGATATCCATAATCCCAATCATTAATTTTTGAGAATAAATACGGTGCAAAAAAGCCGTTAACGTTATTAAAATACAATAACAAATATACAGAGAAATGAGAGAAAAGAAGAAAGGAACGTTGAGTTGGTGAAATATAAGAGCTAATAAAACGACTCCCATTCCAAAAAGTTCAAAAAAAGGAGATAATAATTCAAATAAAATATAGTACATGTATGAAATAGACCCAACTGCTCCAAAACGGTAATTGGCAAAAATACTTTTATATTTTTTCAAACATTGATAAAGTCCTAAAAACCAGCGCCGTCTCTGTTTTCTCAAATCTCCCAAACTAGTTGGCGCCTGACTCCAGCAAATCGCATCAGTCTCATAACAAATGCGATAGGGAGTCTGATTATTGCGACAGAAAAAATGTAGTTTCATGACCAACTCCATATCTTCTCCAAGGGTCTGTGTATCATATCCACCGACAGCTTTCACTACATCTTTTTTGAAAAGACCAAAAGCACCCGAAATAATCAAATTAGCTTTCAAATAATCTAGGAAAATACGAGCTCCTAAAAATGAAGAATCATATTCAATCGCTTGAACACAAGGAATCATATGCCACGGAAGATGGTATGAGACCACTTGTCCTTTTTCAATTTTAACTCCTTGAGCAACTTGAACTAAACCACCCACTGCTACTACCGTTGGATCTTGACGAACTCTCTTCACAATTTGGGTTAAAGAATCCGCCTGCAACATTGAATCTGCGTCTAAACACACAAAATAGTCATAACAAGAAGCATTGATTCCCATATTCAAAGCATCTCCTTTACCACCATTTTCCTTGTTAATTAAGGTCAGCTGTATGCTATTAGCCTCTCCTTTATAGACTGCTTTATAGGGCTCGGTCAGGATGTGTTGACTGATATCTTTTGGATGAAGAGAGAGTTGGAAGTGATCTTTTAGCAAGTCTGACGTTTGATCACTAGAACCATCATCAACCACGATAATTTCATAGTTGTCATAATCAAGATGGAGTAAAGAATCAATCGAACTAATAATGGTCATTGCCTCATTATAAGCTGGAACTATAATAGAAACAGCAATATCGCTCGAACAAGGTGTTAAATTGGCTTTACTTGTCCGCTTTTCATAAAGATGGACCCCTCCAATAACAATAGAAACTATTAAAAAACTGGCATAAGCAATCAAAAGCACTAAAAAAATGAGCTGTGATACCTGCAAAAAGGTAAAGAATAGTTTCATCCTTTTTTCTCCTCCATCTTAGTGTTTAGCGTCTTTTTTTCCAATGATCAAAGGCATGCGGTCTTTGAAACTGAATAAAACGCTGCTTCACAATATAAGTAAGATTAAAAATAATCAATGCTACACAAATTATAATATAAAAATATAAAACGCGATGTACCATATTACTACTCTCCTTTTTTCTTCCACTCTTTTTTAATAATTGAGTATGATGCTTTTTGAAAAGTCTTAACCTTAGGCCTCTCCCAATTAGCTAAAGGATAGTCAGTCATACTAATAGTGTCTTTTGACTGTGCTAATCCGCATCCCAGAGCAATCATATTACTTTCCATTTGTTTAACACCATAATGCTGAAAATAATTATCGTGAATACGTTTTGCAGCCGAATTTGAAAAATTCAACAGCTGCCATGGAATCCGCATTTCAGTCCACTTTTCTCCAAAGACAATATCTGTTTGAGAATCAAGCATCTTAACCCCATGTTGATTCATCCCCTTTTTTAGGAGTCCCGTTGGAAAAGTTGGTAGGTATCTCTCAGCTGCTCCTGCTTTTTCGATATCTTCAAGAATGGTTGTATTACGTAAAACCATCGTAACCAAATCAAACTGCCTCGAATCTTTCTCAGGCGGATAAGTGTAGAAATCTTTACCATTCATCTGTTTTAAATAGTTTGCTTTAGTAGCATTATAAGTTTCTTGAACCAACAACCGCGATTGACCTTTAGGATTGAGCAACAGTAAAAAGTCGCTGTTTCTTTCAAAGCTTGCCGAAATGCCAGTTGCCTTTTTACTACCTGAGTTTGGTGTTACATCTATCGGAATCACAAGTTCTTGATTACTATCACTAAAGTTACCCTCTAAGCCTAAATAAAGATAGGTTTGATCGCTATCAACAAACAAGCGGTGGCCTTTCTTCTGGTTCCCGAGAGGTTTTTGCCATTCTCCTTTTCCCTTTTTGCCGTCAATGCGGTGCGTTTTCAGCGCATTTTTAAAGCCTATAAGACCATATCCCTGATTATAAACTTGCACATCTCCCCAAAGAAAATTGCTATGTTTATCTGTCGCAAAGGAGGTGTTCCAACTTCTAGCGTTCCAATCATCTTGCCACGCATTAATCGTAGCTCCCACAGCCCCAGAATCAATAAAGGAATGATAATCAGCCACAATGCGTTTGCCTTGCACTTCTTCAGTCATTGGCAACTCCGTTTGATCAATTCGATCCTTATCGACTCCTCTGGACGTAGAATAACCAAAACCAGTAACAAGAACAGGCTTTTTATGAAAGGCAGTCAATAATCTGACATATCCTTGCGCCAAGGATAAGGCTTTAACCTGTCTAATAATGTCATTGTTGACTCCCGTTCGATGAAAAAGAAGATAATCTTTATAGTCAGGATGAAAATCAAAAGCTTTATAAGATGCGAATATGCCAGCCTTGATCTGAGCAGTCGGTTTAATATGTTCGATATTGAGAGACACATATTTAGGTGCCTGAGCCGCAAAACGTTTATGGTATAAAAAAGGATCTGTCATAGGAGAGTTTGAAAAACTGATGGGGTGTTGCCAACCATATTTTTTACTCTCATAATGAATCACTTCTTCCATCACTTCTGCTAACACCGCTTCAAATGAATTGGCATCAGGCGACGTTGTCAAATAATTCCCCTTGAAAGGCCGAGATTTTTGTTGGTGATTCGTATAAGCTACCGTCCCACTGTGCCAATCGTCTCCAACTATGTAGCCAAGCAGCCACTTGCTTAAATCATGATGGTAATGGCTGCTACCAAAATCTGTATTCCAAACCTGCTTACGACCATGAATGATGTCCACAACTCCCTTAGCTTCACGTAATAAATAACCTCGATAAGGATTATCAAAAGCGGTCATCGCTGCATTGTTTCGATAGGAATCAATTCGAAATCCCTGCAATAAATAAAGCGGAGTATCTTCTTCTTGATTATGATGGTAAAGAGCATCATAAAAGGCAACATTCATCGGTACCTTCACTCGAATGGTGTTGGCTCCCATAGCAGTAATCTTCCGAAACCATTTTCGATAGGTTGCTTCTTCAATGGGAAACTCATTTTGGTGATAACCTGCAAAAGAGGACTCCAAGTCAACACCTTTGACTTGAAAAGGCTGACCAGTTTGTGTCTGACAAATATACTTGTCTTTGACTTGAAAATTAGTTTTGATGGATTTTTCAAAAAGTCCGCTCGGCAGATAAAGACTCCCATCAAAGTAATAAAAATAATAGCTAAAACTCAGCACAATAGTCAATAAACCAACAATACTTAAATATCTTCTCATAATGATTTACTCCAAAGTAGTATTGGCATTCTTAGAAGGGGCGCTGTATTGATATAAGGTCTCAATATGCTTATCTAGCCATCTTCCTCTTCGCCTAATAAATGTTTTCAACTGATCAACTGATTGTTCATAACTCGTCACATTACGATCTAAAGGTAGTAAATAATTTCTTGAATCAGGATGTTTGAGCTGATAAACATAGCCCCACTTATCATTATTTCGCTCAATAGCTGAATCTAAAAAAGAAACCGTTTCATCTATATAAGTGTTTAAATGATCTGTTGCCAAAACCCCTCGTCTCAATTCATGATACCTTTGAATAACCAAATCAACGAATTCTCGGTCCTTGACCAACATTGAAAACCAAGGAACGTCTGTCAATGTAAAATCAGCTTCATCAACCCTGCTCTCAATTTGATTATCAAAAGCATTGTTAAAGTCCCAAACTGCCAATTTAACTTTTCCACGTAAGTCTTTATATAGGTAGGTTGAAAACTTCCCTGCATCTACATTTCTAAAAAATTCATTAATGATAAAATAGTCTGCAAATGATTTCCGATCTATGTATTTAGGATATTTACTGAAATCATAGGAATAGAGTATTTTTTCAATATGACTAATGTCTTTATTAATAAAGTCCAACTGTCCTGGTGTCAATCTTTTCTTGCCTGGATATTTAACATCTAGCGCTGAAACCCCAGCTTGATGACTATAATGGAGGTAATTATCAAGTTTTTGTTTGGCCTTATGTTCTCTATCCCAAGCCACAATATAAGCGGTTTTAGGAGTTCTTTTATCACTTTTTTCAATATCCACACGTTTTTTCCCCTGCTCAATACTTTCAACAGCAAGGTAAAGCCCTTGGTAAGTATTATTAAGAATCAGTTCACAATAGCGAACATTGGGGGCATAGTCCATGATTTCACCGGCAATATTATAGCTAAGATAATTCCGAATGAGACTCCTATCAAGGAAAGGTCCATGTAAAACCCATTCAGATTCTTTAGACATGCCGGCAATCTTATACTCTTTTTCATCTAATTTTTTTGTCACAAACTTGATTTTTAAAGACTTTTTATCAAAATAACGGGAAGAGTTTCCTCGATAGGTAACCAAAGCTTTTGTTGTCACTCTGGGCTTTTCGTTGATATCATGAGAACGATCAAGCTGGTCACGAAGTTCTACTTTTGCGGGAACACTATCCTTTTCCTTAATGTATGCTCCTGCCTCTTTCATCACAAGAGGAATAGCTTGATGGTTTGTATCAATACTGATGATAGGTAGATGACTCTTGAGTCCCTTTCCCTCCTTCTTGGTAGGATAGGAAGGCAATTGATGATGATGAACCCTCTTATGGTGACGTTTAGGTAGACTAACCGCCAAAATGATAAATAAGAAAAGCCCCATAAGTGTCATTACATAAATAACTTTTCCTCTCATAAGTCTACCCATTGATTTCATCGCTTTGACTAACAATATTGAAATAATCAATATCCCCCAGTTGGTAAACTTTTGCTGTTAGCTGATTATCTTCTTGGTAGTATTTATCGTAATCTTTTTTAGATATTTCAAAAATCATTTCGATGGAATCAGCCGTCGAATTTTTGACTCGTTGGATTGCCCTGCCGGCAAAATATTGGAAAAATATACCTTCTACATCTACTTCAAGTAATCTGTCACAGCGAACAATTAATAGCAGGCGATTTTCATTTTTAACCCTGCCCATAATCCATAGTAAAACAAAAATGACACTGCTGCCCAAGGAAGCAACGACATAATCTCCAACACCACAACAGATACCAACTACTATTGTCCAAAAGATATAAGTAGTATCTCTCGAATCCTTAATAGCCGTCCTAAAACGAACAACAGACAAGGCACCGACCATCCCCAAAGATAGAGCCACATTGTTTCCAATAACTGTCATTACTGTTGCTGTTAAAACTGTTAAAGTCATTAAAGAAACATTGAATTTTTTACTATAAGACGTTCCACTATGCGTATAGGCATAGGAGATATAGATGGCTCCACTCAGTAAAGCCGCTACAAGAATATGCAATAGCATATCTTGGAAGGTCAAATTCCCATTTTGCTCCAAAATTTCTCTCAATAACTGTTTCATTTTAATCCTCTCTCTTAAACGTTAACTACTAATGTTAAAATCTGTAATGCTTGCTAATAGCTCTACCCATGCAGTATTTACTTGCTGACAACTCGCTCCCATCTATAGAAGCCAACAACTCTTTAATATATGATAAAAGAAATCCATTATACTTGACTTCTAAAATCACCAAATAAGGATTTAACAGGTAATTTTGGTTCAAGTTTTCTGAAAAAATATCGTAACAGGACTCAGTCCCAATAATATGATGATCAAATGTAATCCGAATATTATTTTCTTTTGCTACAAAAGCTTTTCGCTGGTACTCAATGACAGTTTTAGGCTTATAAAGCTTCATACTCATCAGGGCGTAGCATTCTGCCGCAAAATCATCTGGGTAAGATAACAAGACCGAATTGTTTCCCTTAATTAATTCTTGTGCGTCCTCTCTAGATAGACGTAAGGACCGCTTCTTTTGATTGGCTCCTTGCTTTTGCTTCATTTCTAATTTTGCAAATTGGCTATGGCTGCCATAATTACGAAAACGAATCTTGCGTCGTAAATCAACGCCATCATCTTTTTCATGCCAATCGACATCCTCTAACGAATCAAAATACAAGGATCGAATACAGTAGCCATCACCAGAACTGTGCGAATCTAAAGTCATCAATTGTGAAAACTGTTCAGACAAACGATAATAATCTTCGATAGTAATCAAATACTTCTTTTCTTGTCGCAAAACTTCATTCATTCCCAACCTCTAATCACAAGTTAATTATTAGTTTAATATTAGTATATCTTTGATTATGGTGATTGTAACAGAAAGCATTTGACGTGTCAATAGTTAATAGTAATAATCATTAATTAAAAAAATCGAAATAGTTTTAAAGAACAATAAAACCGATAATATCAATCTATCACCACTATGTTTGTTTCAAAAAAAAGGAAAAATGAGTGTCTTTAACAATATTCTAAATTTTTAATATATGATAAAACAATGATTGATAGTATAAGATAATTGTAAATATATCTTAACAAACTATCCGCCCGATTCATCAATTTTGTGTTACATCGTTACCTAAAAATGATTAACCCTTAGTAAGGTTAATCATTTCATGAACATTTGATAAAAATATACTAATTATCGCTATAAACGCAGAGAGTTTGATGTTTCTTTCAATTTCATCTATCTCCTATAAACAGACTATTACTCTTCTAGTAAGGTATTACGCTATTCCCCTTAATCTAAGTGGTTTAGAGATTTTTGGAAGAACAGATACCTGGCAAGACATTGGCTCTCTCGCTTATCTGATCAAGAGCTTTACGGCAAATCATCAGCGGCTTATTTCTCGTTTTCTTTCCAAAACATTGAGATTGTACAACCTCTAAAAAATGGATCGCTTGTGACGTGACAACACCCTTTCGGTTGATTTGCTACTGATAATATACGGCTAAATTGAAAATTATGAGAGATAGCTCGTGATAGGAGAATGACAAGGAATTGTGATTGATTGTTTCTAAAACACGAAAAAGTTCCGAAGTGTCAGATTTTACTTCGGAACTTATCTATCGTTATTGAGAATCTTGCTTGCTATCACCGTTGATGACAGACTATAAACTGATGAAATAATTAAACAAGTTTTGACTTTTGGGATTGATGTCCAAAAGGTATTCTGGATGCCATTGGACTCCAAGAAAACTGCGCTTATCTTTTGACTGGACAGCTTCTATGGTTTCATCTTTGCTATCACGCGCTAGAATTTCTAAACCTTGTGCCAAATCTTTAATACTTTGATGGTGTAGAGAATTGACCGCACCTTTGTTTCCAAAAATATCGTGAAGAGCATTTCCTTTTTCAACGGAAATACCATGAACAAGAACTTCAGGATTTTCGTATTGATGCCCCTTAATATCGAGATTCAGGCTACCACCTTGTACCGTGTTATAAAGTTGAATCCCACGACAAACCCCCATGATTGGCTTTCTCTGACGAATGGCTTCTTGGACAAGAGCAACTTCAAAATCATCTCGCTCTGGAAAATAAAGGCTAGTATCGGTATCATTTTCATGATGATAAAGAGAAGGTTGAACATCTTGACCGCCTGATAAAATCAAGCGATCAATCATCGAAACATAGGATTCAGCCATGTCTGGGCTACAAACTGGTATGTGAATTGGTACCCCACCAGATTTAATGACTGCACGTGCAAAGTGTCGAGACACTGAGCTGTGAACCATCAAACCGTCAGGTGATACCTTTGTTTCAGTGCTTGTAATCCCTATGATTGGTTTTCCCATGACATGCTACCTCTCTTTTTTGATGTTACTATCTTAACACGTTAGCCTTATCTTGACTAATCTATATTTTTGATGGTCGGGTATAAGAAAAAATTATAACTGTTCTAAAAGTCACCATCAGATTTTTAAAAATACGAAGCAACCTTCTGTTATAATAGTCCTAACACATGTTTCTGGAGGTCCCATGAATTTTCAACAATGTCGTTACGTTGTCACAATTGCAGAAGCTGGCTCTTTTAGTGAGGCTGCTAAAAGATTGTTTGTTAGTCAACCTAACCTCTCAGCATCAATCCATCAATTAGAGGATGAACTTGGGGTTCAGCTCTTTATCCGTTCCAATACAGGAGCGCGATTGACTGAAGATGGGTTTGATTTTATTAAATATGCCAAGCGGATTATTGGCGAATTGGACTTGCTCCAAAATCGCTATCAAGAAGACTTTAAGAAAAGCTTTGTGGTTGCTAGTCACCATTATGACTTTTTATCCCAACCTTTGGCAACTATTTCAGAGCAGTTTTCTGGTTCTTATCAAGAATTTCAACTCGTTGAAACCACTACAAAAGCTATTATTGATAGTGTGGCTTCGTTTCAAAGTGATTTGGGGATTATTTACCTCGATGATAGTAACAAAGTCACTTTAGAAAGGAGTCTCAAACAAAAAGACCTCTCTTTCATTCCACTGGGAGACTTTCAAACAAAAATTTTTTTGAGCAAAAATCATCCCTTAGCCAACAGAGAGGAACTGACCATAGCTGACTTGCAAGGATATGCCCAAATTCGCTTTAGTCAAGATGATTCTGGTATGACCTTTGACGAAGATCCCTTGGCAATTGAAGATGGTCAAAAAGTCATCTATGCCAATGATCGCGGCAGTTTGATGAATATGCTTTTAGCCACACAAGCCTACGCTTCTGGCTTGGGAATTGTGACAGGTTTTGTAAAGGACCACATAACACTAATTCCTTTATCCGATAGTTCCCTTCATACCTTAGGTTATGTTATTTCTAACAAAAAAAAGACTTCTGACATTGTAGAAGCCTTTATTGGTTATATTAAGGAAGAGCTAACATTAGCATGATAAGCCGTTTTACAAAATAACCGTAAAGGTAATGTTATCATTCTTATAATGGGCAAAAATTTTACCATGAAATAGATTAACCATGCTTTCTGCCATTGATAAGCCAATCCCATATCCTGCCTGTCGGTCATTGTTATGCGACTCATCTTCGCGGTAAAAACGCTCAAAGAAGCGACTATAATCAAGGGTTTTCCCTTCTTTATAGGTATTGGAAATACTGAGCTTAGCTTTTTTTGAAACAGTTCCTATTGGTTTTAAGGACACACTCACTTCACCCCCTGGGTCGCAATACTTATTAGCATTATCCACCAAAATGGTCACTAATTCAAATAGTGACTTTTCTTCTGCCTTGACATGGATTCCTGGTGTAATATCCATTCGGAAGGTTTTGCCGTCCTTTATAACAGGACCTTTGAAATCTTCTGCAGCGTCCTCAACAATCGCTGAAAAGTCTAAATCATGTAACACCACTTCCTCTTGTTCTTCAAGTCTAGCTAAAGTTACCATCTGATTAATCAAGTCTGTAAGACGCCGAACTTGAACAGTCGTACTCTGCGTCCACTCAGATTCACCGTTCATCAATTCCACCAGTTCATTATTGGCAGAAATAATAGCTAATGGCGTTTTTAACTCATGCCCAGCATTGGTGATAAATCGTTTTTGTTTCTCATAATTCCGAACATAAGGTTCGATGATCTTTTTGGATAAGATACTAATGATTACTGTAAAGAAAAGAATGCCTCCAAGCCCCAACCAAATAGAGATTTTCAGGAGAGCTTGATACTCTGCTAGAATAACTGTCGTATCTAATAGGACAACAAAGGTTTCCTTATTCTTTAAATGATTGACTTGATAGGCATAATAACGTAAGCCATCTGAAAAGCGACCAGTTTCCTGCCTACTTTTAGCCAAATTTTCGGCATAGGAAATGGCTTCTTCGGGTGATAATTCAGAGATATTACTGGTATTAAGATCATACACTGTCCCATCATTGGCGATCCTGGCACTCACGAAGCGATATTTGCTAAGTGTGTCTTTACTGGTAGGTTGTCCCAGCCTTTTCTCCGTCTCATCCAAACTAGGAAAACTGCCTTTATTTTCAGATAAAACTTCCAAAACTGACGAAATTTCACCTTGTGTTTGAAAATAGCGGATAGAGGTCGTGATACCAAGAATGGTTGCCATTAATATGGAAATAGCTAAGGAGGCCACGAGGATAAAACGAATACGCAAGCGTTTAAACATCACAGTCTCCTTCTACTCGCTCTAAAACAAACTGCCCATCTTCAGCGTCTGATATTGTTACATCCGCCTTTATAGCTTGTAATTTCTGCCTCAAATAAGAAACATAAACAAAAACGTAGCTTGGGTCAACTTCGTCTTGTTCTTCTTTCGTCCAAACATGGGTAAAAACGTCAGTTGCTGCTAGCCCTTTCCCTTGATGTCGCATAAAATAAGCCATCATCTTAGCTTCTTTGCCTGATAATCGGATGCTATTTCCAGCAGAGAGTTCTTGCTCTCCTAGATTGAGCCTTACTGAACCTACTTCAATGATATTGGGTGACATATTCTCAAGACGGCGTTCCATTGAGCGCAAACGAGCCAGCAATTCCTTCAAGGAAAAAGGCTTGGTCAAATAATCATCTGCCCCCGAGTCAAGACCGGTCACGCGGTCATCAACTTCTGCCATAGCTGTTAGCATAATGACATGACTCTCATCGCCAGTTGCGCGGATTTCTTTAAGAGCATCAATACCTGTTTTTATTGGCATCATGATATCTAATACCATCACATCGTAAGCATTCTGAGCAGCCATCTCAACAGCTGCTTGTCCATCATGAACCACGTCTAAATCATAGCCTTCACGTGAAAGCGCAACGCTCAGAACACGCGACATTTGTAGCTCATCTTCTGCTAATAAGATTTTCATAGTGACGACTCCTTATTTTGATTATCCATCTGAATCAAATCCCGAATGGTCTGCATGGTCAAATCACAAGATGCTAATTCATCAGCACAACGTTTTAGTTCTCTTGTGATCATCTCCTGATGCTTGACAGTCCGTTTGTACTTCATTTGATGTTCCAGACTCGCCCAAGAATCCATAGCAATGGTTCTTAGCTGAATTTCAATATAGTAGCGTCCCTGCTCATTCCCTTCACAATCAGGGTAAGAGGTTGCCATCTCAAGAATGAGATGATAGGAACGATAGCCATTTGGCTTTGCATTTTGAATATAATCTTTTTCTGTGACAATAGTAATATCATCCATCTCACGTAATACTTCGATAGTTTTATAAATATCATCGACAAAAGCACAGACAATCCGAAAACCAATACTATCTCGAACTTTTTTCAAAGCAGACTGTGGGGTTTGGGTATAACCTTTTCTAACCAACTTTTCCTGCATGGATTCCACTGTCTTAATACGCGAATGAAGATGTTCGTATAATTTAAAACCAGTAGCTGCCTTAATCGTCTGATTAGCTGTTAGGATGCGTTGTTCTAAATCATTAAGGATAGATGGAAGGTACTGGGCATATGGACCATAAATAGACATGTTTTCTCACTCTTCTTCAATAATAATGCTCGGGGTACTGACCAAGTCTTGAATTAGCGACTCCATTTAGATGAAACGGATTATATACGTTAACACCTTTTGGTCACAAATCTTGTCAAAGCCTTAAAACAGATTCGTTACGCCAACGATTTTTGACCATTAAGTAGCCGTATTAATCAATAACTTTCCCACTAGCTACAAGATTTGAATCCAATTAACGATTCAACATTATGACATTACACCATTAGGAGAATCACTATTATGATTCAAGACGATCTGCTTTTTATTATACCATGTTAAACTTCTAAAAAACGAAAAAAGAAGCCGACTCAGCGACTTCTTTAGCATTTGTTAAGGTTTATGGCAACCATTTTTTGACCTTGTCTTGGTTAGCATCAACCCATTTACGAGCTGCTTTTTCTGGAGACATACCATCATTCATGTCAAGCATGACGGCTTCCATATCTTCAGTTGTCCAGTTAAAATTGTCAATAATTTTGTAGACATCAGGCATATCTTTTTTCAACCCTTTACGTGCAATGGTGTTGATGTTTTCTTCGGCACCAAATGAACCTTTAGGATCTTCCAGATATTTCAAATCATATTTTGAAAACATCCAGTGTGGTGACCAACCAGTGATGACGATCTCATCCTTAGACTTAATTGCTTTTTCCAATGAAGATGTCATAGCCCCCGTTGACGCAGAGGTTAACTCCCAGCTAGAAAGGTTACTGTAATCTTTTTGAGCATTTTCAGCGGCATTCATGATACCTGCACCAGGTTCAATACCGGTAATTCTCTTACCAGCTTGATCAGATAATTCTTCAATGCTATTAGCATCCATATAAGCTGGAACAACCAAGCCTAATTTCGTTCCTTTTAAGTTAGGTCCTAAATCATCCAGTTTATCTTTATATTTTTTATACTGATTACCGTGTGTAACTGGTAACCAAGCACTGGTTGAAAAGTCGGCATCTGAGTTAGCAATGGTTTGCCAGTTAACCGCATTATCAAGCGGTGTCATATCAACTTTGTAGCCTTGGTCTTCTAAGACTGTTGCAATAACATTTGTTGACGCTACTTCTGAATCCCACTGTACGTAAGAAATTCGAACGGTTTCACCTTTACCAGATTTATCAGAGTTCATATTAACAAATACGCGTCCTAGCGCTGCTCCAAAGAAGACCACTAAGGTTGCGATACCTACCCATTTATTGACAGCTGATTTTGATTTACCACCCTCTGACTTTGCATTGAAGGCTTGTGTCACACGGTCAAGAATGATGGCCAGGATTACCAAGGAAATACCTGATACAAAACCGTTACCAATATCAGCTTTTTGTAAAGCAGACAGTACTTCACGTCCAAGACCAGGAGCCCCGATCATCGAACCTGTTACCACCATAGAAAGTGCAAGCATCATGGTTTGGTTAACACCCGCCATAATGGTATTTTTAGCCAGTGGTAATTCTACTTTAAAGAGTTTTTGTGATGGCGTTGACCCAAATGAATCTGATGCTTCGATCAACTCAGTTGAGATTTCACGAATAGCCAAGTTAGTAAAACGAACCGTTGGTGGTAGGGCGAAAATAACTGAGGCGAAAACACCAGGAACCATACCAATACCAAAGAAGGCTACGGCTGGAATCAAGTAGACAAAGGCTGGCATGGTCTGCATAAAGTCAAGAATTGGGTTAACAATGTTCTTGACAGTATTACTTTTGGCCATCCAAATCCCTAGAGGAACACCAATAACAATCGAAATTAGACTTGCCACAAGTACCAAGGTAAAGGTATTGAGCAATTCTTCCCAGAGCCCTTGGTTATAGATAAACAAGAACCCAAGGAAAGTTAGGGTTGGAATCTGCCATTTCTTCTTAGCCAAGAAGAAAACAGCCACCGTAGCTAAAACGATAAGTAATAGTGGGTTAATAAATAGTAAGGTATTGGTAACAAAATCCATAAGAGTACTACCAATACTTTGTAGCAAATCAAAGAGCCCTGAGAAGGTCTTTGTAATCCACTCAGTAAAAGCTTCTACCAGCTGAGCAACTGGTAATTTTTTTTGTAAAATATCCAAACTAGACTACCTCTTTCTTTATTTCTCAACTGTTTCTTCTGCGTTGTCTTGGACATTTGCCAAGGCTTCGATCACTCGTCCTCGAATAACAACGCCAATTAGTTTGTTATTGTCATCGGTTACCGCAATCGGTGCAGATGAATCATAGATAAGAGGCATAATGTCCGTGATAACAGTATCTTTAGAGACCGTTAAAACCTCACGATCAACAACTTCTGACAGTGGCAAGCCTTTTTTACGAGCTTCTAGCGCTGCATCTGCAGTTACGGCTCCAATCAACTCTCGACGACGATTGGTTGCCATTAGCATAGATACTTCCTCAGTGTGCATACGCATCAGTGCCACCTGGGGACCATCTAATTCCAGTGTTGTTGTGATTGGTTTAATCATGATATTTTGTGCTGTTAAGACTTTTGATCTATCAACATCTTCAACGAATTCACGAACAAAATCATTGGCTGGGTTGGTAAGAATTTCCTCACCTGTACCGATTTGCATAATTTGACCATCTTTCATAAGGGCGATACGATCCCCAATACGAAGTGCTTCATTCAAATCATGACTAATGAAAATAATTGTCTGCTTACTAGCATCTTGTAAATCCAAGAGTTCATCTTGCATTTCACGACGAATCAATGGGTCAAGGGCTGAAAAGGCCTCGTCCATCAAAAGGATTTTGGGCTTATTAGCTAAGGCACGCGCTAGACCAACACGCTGCTGCATACCACCTGATAATTGGTTAGGATATTGGTCTTTAAAAGCTAAGAGACCAGCATTATCAAGAGCTTTTTCAGCTGCTTGTGTTCTTTCCGCCTTGGAAACACCACGAAGCTCCAGTCCAAACTCTGTATTTTCCAAAATAGTCTTGTGTGGGAATAAGGCAAAGCTTTGGAAAACCATGTTAATATCATGACGACGAACATTTCGCAGTTCTTCTGCATTCATCTTAGAAATGTCCTTGCCATCAAGTAAAATATTACCTGACGATGGTTCAATCAAACGATTAAGCATACGAACTAGCGTTGATTTACCAGATCCTGAAAGACCCATGATAACAAAGATTTCACCTTCTTTGATATCGAAACTAGCATCATAGACACCGACGGTAGCGCCTGTCTTTTCTAAAATGTCAGTTTTTGACTTGCCTTGCTTGACCATCTCAAGCGCAGCTTTTTGTTTTTTACCAAATACTTTGGTTAGATTTTTGACTTCGAGTAACGTCACATTATTCTCCTCTCTTTAGTGACCATATCGTCTCACGAGCTATATCGTCACTAAGTTACCACCATATAATATAATAAAGTGGTCACTATGTCAAATTAGAAGTTTACTGTTTTTCTGTAAAATTCATGATAAAAAGGGCAAATTGTTCCTTAAAAGCAACAAAAATCACCCTTTTGGATGATTTTTGTTTGTTATTTGAAAAACAGTTATTTTTTTAATGTCATTAAGGACGATTTCACTTTACGATAAGTTTCTTCGCTAAATGTTACATCTGAATAATCAGCTTTATTCGTTACAATAATCATGGTTTGCGTTGATAAACCCGCTTCTTCAATCACTGACACATCAAACTGAATCAAGGGTTGACCGAAAACGATGCGATCACCATCCTTAACAAATGCTTCAAATCCTCGTCCTGCTAAATCTACTGTGTTAATACCAATATGGATCAATACTTCTGCTCCTTTATCTGAAATCAATCCAATAGCATGTTTGCTAGGAAAAATTGATGAAACAACTCTGTCAAATGAGGCGTAGATAATATTGTCTTCCGGTATAATAACAACCCCATCGCCAACAGCACCTGATACGAAGACTTCATCGTCTGCTTCTGATAACGGGAAAACTTGCTCCGTAAGTGGCGACAAAACCTCTTCCCCTGTAATGACAGGTGCTTTCTCTAATACCGTCACACCATCTCCATTCTTCTCAAACTGTTTTTTCAACGGATTACACTAATCACTTGTCCTATAAAAAAGATACTGAACAAAGTCTCGAACAAGGTAGGCGATAATCAAAACACACACCAGATCAGAACAATCTGGTGTGTGTTTTGATTACTTAACTAACCATACGAGTCGCAAACCCAAGGAAATTCTTAACAACCATTTTTAAAAATATCTCTGTATCTGCTTTTAAAATAGTCCCTTCCTTATTAATCAAGTGATGAATCTCTGGTAAGTACACTTCTGGCTGAGGCATGGCAATAGCATTCAAAAAAACAAGTGCTTGTCTGATATGATGATTAGCCCCGAAACCTCCCATACTGCCCGCAGATTGCGTGATGACCAGTATTGGTTTACCATTAAAAGCAATGTCAGTCATTGGGCGCGAGCCAACTTCAATAGCATTTTTTAGAGCTGCAGGAATGGTTCGATTATACTCTGGACTAATCACAATCAGGGCATCTTGGACCTTCACTTCTCTTCTAAAACGATCATAACTGGCTGGTCTCAGAGTCACATCTTGATCTAAATCAGGATTAAAAAGAGGCAAATCGTCGATGCGGATAGTGGTAAGCTCTACTGTTTCAGGAAAGAAGCTTGAGATAGCCTTGGCGAGAGACTTAGAATAGGATTTTTCGCGAACACTTCCCACAATGATACCAATACGTTTAAGCAATTCATAACCTCCAGATTTTTACTACCTTATGAATAGTAACTTTTTGACTAACTTTCTTCAAGCTATTTGTTTGGCTACTTGTCGTTTAGATGATAATCCCTTCCAGATGATCTAATTCATGCTGACAGATTTGTGCAGGCAAGTCTTTGAGCGTGATGGTTTTTGTCATCCAATTGCTGTCGCGATAAGTCACGCTTATCTGACGATAGCGTTTAGTTAGGCGAGATCCTGTTAAAGAAAGGCAAGATTCTTCCGCATCAAAAGGCTCACTTTTGGCTACAATCTCAGGATTGAACATAACCAAGTCTACAAAACCCATGCTGATGATGATGACACGCTTTTGATAACCAATCATATTAGCCGCTAGGCCAAGACAGGTCTCGCGATGATAATTGAGTGTGTCTTGTAGATCTTGACCAATATAAAGGTCTTCTTTAGTCGCTCTCTGTGACTTTTGTCCCAAGAAAAAAATGTCTTTAACGATAGTTTTAATCATAATAACTCCTATTTATAGTAGCATTCACTATTAGGCATTATAACAAAAAGCTTAGGAGCTTTCATCTCAAGCTTTCAATGATGTGTCTGATCCATAAAGTTAAGGAAGTTTAACTATCCTTACCTGCTTGATTGGCAATTATCTTGTAAAGGTTTCTAAAAATAACTTAGGTCAGTTTTGATAGCCATGTCAATTTATTCACTTGTTCGACAATGCCATCACCGATTAGCGTTTGCAATATCCTTTTGATCTCAGGGAGATTTAAATCAGGCTTGGATAATACAGCCGCTTTTATCCAAAGCCCATCTCCCCTCATCGTCTACGGCTCGATGATTGCTAGCAAGGTTTCCCTTATCTCTGTCATCGTCGAAACGATAGTTACACCTCTGAGAACTTCAGCCATCACACTAGTAACAGTCAGAATTTCCAAATTAGAACGCCTATATGAGGTTACCACTCTCCTGATTGCACTGAACACTGATTGCAGGAGTTTTCCCTGATGGTGGTTTTTAATTTCTAGCGTCAGACTTAAAACAATCTATCCCCAGATTGACTGTTTTAAGTAGCTACCTCACGACAGTCAGGCTTATACTAATTTAAAATCAAAAACAGCGGAGTTCCAGTCTCTGTGTCCAATCGATTTTAGTTGGAAAGGGATGACTTATTTTGTCACAACATTACAATTCCGCTAGTTAGGAATTTTGTTAAGTATTAGGAGTCACTAGTGAGTCCACCGGTAGCGGATGCACATTGAAAACGTTCACCTCAGATGTAAGACATGTCCGACATGCCTAAAAAAACGGCTGGAAGTTTCCAACCGCTTCTATGGTTAATCTGTCTTATACAATGCCTTGGGCAGACATCGCTTCGGCGACTTTTAGAAAACCTGCAATGTTTGATCCGACAACAAGGTTGCCTTCAGCACCAAATTCTTTAGCAGCTGAAGCTGAATGATTGTAGATATCTTTCATGATCTCTTTGAGTTTTTCATCAACTTCATCAAATGACCAAGACGTTCGTTGGCTATTCTGAGACATTTCAAGCGCTGAAACGGCAACACCACCAGCGTTGGCTGCCTTGGCTGGTCCAAAGGCGATACCTGCTTCATGGAAGACGTTAATGGCTTTAAGTGTTGATGGCATGTTGGCCCCCTCAGCAACAGCCATGACACCGTTGGCAACTAAAGCTTTAGCATCTTCTTCATCAAGCTCATTTTGAGTGGCACATGGAAAGGCAAGGTCAGCTTTCAATGTCCAGATAGAGTTTTCTTCGGCTGGTGTGAAGACAGCGTCTGGGTATGTTTCCACGTAGTCACTGATACGGGCACGTTTAACCTCTTTAAGTTCTTTCAAAAGGTCAAGGTCAATACCATCACCATGATACACATAACCTGATGAATCTGACACAGCAATCACTTTTGCACCAAGCTCATATAGTTTTTCAGTAGCGTAAATAGCCACGTTTCCTGAGCCTGAAACAATGGCCGTTTTGCCACTCAAGTCTTCACCACGGGCATTAAGCATTTGCTCAGCAAAGTAAACTGTTCCGTAACCAGTTGCTTCCGTACGAGCCAGAGAACCACCATAAGTCAGTCCTTTACCAGTCAAGACACCATTTTCATACCCCTTGAGACGTTTGTATTGACCAAACATGTAGCCAATCTCACGAGCTCCAACACCAATATCTCCAGCTGGAACATCACTATCTGGTCCGACATGTTTTTGCAACTCTGTCATAAAGCTTTGTGTAAAGCGCATCACCTCAAGGTCAGACTTTCCTTTAGGGTCGAAGTTTGACCCACCTTTACCACCGCCAATAGGTTGACCAGTCAATGAATTCTTAAAAATTTGTTCAAACCCAAGAAATTTAATGATGGATTGGTTAACTGAAGGGTGGAAACGAAGGCCACCTTTATAAGGGCCAATGGCAGATGAGAATTGCACACGGTACCCGCGGTTAACCTGTACCTGACCCTTGTCATCAACCCAAGGTACACGGAAAGAAACAATGCGTTCAGGTTCTACCAAACGCTCGAGGAGATTTTCTTCGATGTATTTGGGATACTTATCAAAAACAGGGATGAGGGATTGAAACACTTCTTCAACAGCTTGTAGAAACTCTTCTTCATGAGCATTTTGCTCTTTTACTTTTTCAAAAACGTTAATAACGTATTCTTTTCCTGATAACATAAGATTTCCTCTCGAGATTTAAATTTTAATTCACTTAACATAGTATAAGTTTTTCAGAATTTTACTGTCAAGTTTTTACCTCTTATTTTGACTTATTTTTCGGATTTTGGCTTAGACAAACTGACCTGACATCAGACAAGCTACTAATCGTTTGATCCAGAAAAATCATTTCTAACTAAAGTAACCTAAAATCGCTCGTCGTGTGCTGTTTGTCGAGGGATACTAACTGGTCTCACTTTCTTGTCTAGGACAGTTGTCCCAAAACAGGGCGACACCCGCTTAGTCATTTCAATATCTCCCAATATGTTTTACTCTTAGTGATGATCGCTATCTCTTATATTCATTACCAAAACCTTTTTCAGTAAAGTCTTAACTTATTGCAAATCCTAGCAAGCTGACTTGGAATTTATATCTGATCCGCTTTCTTCAAGTGATCGCACCACCTAGAATCTTGGTACCAAACAGTGGTCTTTGATAATCGTAACTGTCAAACCTTCAAAAAGGAAACATAGTCATTGTGGTTATTATTCCGAAATCGATGATAATCGTTTTGAGCATTAGAAATAAGATAGGTTGATTGATATAACGATGAAGTCTGCTAAATGAAATACCAATTGGACATAAACATCACTTTAGGACGAAAAAAGCTGAGTAAAATCAATACTAATCACGTTGCGCAACACGATCACACGAGCTGTACTACTTTTATAATAATGACCTAAAACAGGTCTGTCTGATGATTGCTATCAATGATATCGTTTAGATAAGAATTGATTAACACATCTGTTTTATCCCAACTGTTAGATGCCATCAAAGAAAACAGACCCTACTGTCAGTTCTGGATAAAACATCACCCTGATGTTGATAATACGGTAACCATTGTGATAAAAAACACGATGAAACATTTTGATATTGTTGAGCTTGATAAACAACTAGGGGAGGGCATTGTATCCCTGCAAAGGTCGCAGGTGATCTGTATATAATGAGAGGTAAGATTATCTACAAATGAATGGGCTCTAACGTTTTAAAAATCAGTCCAAAAATTGCAGAAAGCATTCATAAGGCTGCCCCTATTTAAGTCTACCTTTTAGAAGATCCTATAAATGATGATCTATGAAAACGATAGATAGAGCCTCATGTTGACAACTAGCATTTTTCCCTTAATGATAGGTCAAAAAACTTCCAATACGTCATTTAATACTTTTTTTAGCTTTCAGTGTTATAATAATTTAACTATTTTAATCAACGGTCGAGAGGCAGGTGGTATTATGAAATCTCCGCATCAAACGCTAACAAAATCCCAACAGTATATTATAGATGCCTTTATCAAGCTTTTGGATGAGAAATCACCAGCCGATATTCGGATTATTGACATTTTAAACGTGTCAGGTGTTAGTCGAACAACTTTCTATAATTATTTTGACAGCAAAGAAGCCTTAATTGAATTTTGTCTATCAGCATATCTAGAGCGCGTTACCCTCATTTTAAACCAAGACTTAACGTATCCAGATCAGGTTATTGTTGAGGCGCTAACATTTTTGAAAAACCATAGCGACTACACCAGAGCTTTAGTTCTATACTATCCCAATATTGATCAGATCGTTACTAATTACATTACAACGATGACCGATCCTAAGCACTCTAGTATAGATCATCTAAGCGCCAAACTAAAAGAAGGTTATCATTTTTCTGAAAAATACCTTCTTTCCATCTATGTGATGACGATCAAAACCATCCTGTTCGTTTGGGTCAAGAATGACTTTAAAGAAACTCCAAGTGAAGTGACTGCTATTCTTAAAAGAGCTGTACAAAACTTAACAAGATTCTGAGTGTGAACTCAGAATCTTGTTCCTATTTTCCTAGACGAATGACTTCGATCTTGTAGCCGTCTGGATCTTTAATAAAGTAGTAATGGGGCTCCTGTCCTGGAAGGCCTTTTAGGTCTGTAACATCAAAACCGGCGTTTTTATGCTGAGCATGTGTTTTTTCAAGATCATCCACTCCAACAGCCAAGTGACCATAACCATCACCGATATCATAAGACCCATGGTCATAATTATAGGTCAATTCAATTTCAAAGGATTCATCGGGTGTTTTCAAGAAAACAAGGGTGAACTGATTATCTGGAAAATCTTTGCGACGCACTTCTTCCAAAGGAAAAGCTTTGGTGTAAAAATCAATAGATGCCTCCAAGTCTTGCACTCGGATACAAGTGTGTAACATTTTCATAAAAATATCCTCCTATTACTATCCTACCGATTTCAAAGTGATTTAGCAAACAGTTACTTTCCCTGAAAACGAAACTAATAGACAAGCTAGCAGCAGATTTTTTGACAGTTTGACCTTCATTGACTATAATATGGTAAACAAAGGAGATTTCTATGAAACTATTGACATTAATACCAAGCCTCTTTTCACTTGTATTAGGCATCTATCTTTTTAATAAACCCTTATCTGCTATCGCCTCTATCGGCTGGCTACTTGCCCTTATGATTTTTGTCTGGGGCATTCAAAGCTTGCTCTCCTACTTACGTAGCGATAGCTCTCAACGAACGATCTGGCAACTGCTTCAAGCGATCGTGACCATCATTTTCGGATTCATACTGCTTGGTAGCTCAGCCTTTTCACTAAGCCGCTTGGTCATCACGATCATTGCCTATTGGATTTTAGTGGTAGCTATCTTGCGACTGATTTCCAGCTATCAGCTTCGCCAAGCTGGAGTTAGCAAGCATTCACTCTTATCAGGTTGGGGACTCCTACTGCTAGGCATTTTGCTTTTGGCAAGTCCTATTTTCACTTCTGTTTTTATCGGTAAATTCTTATCTCTTATCTTGCTTGTGATTGGCTTCTCTGGAGTCATAGCCAGCCTGCGAATGTAAAAAATGCATATTAAAAGCCTAAGATCCATTAAAGTTCTTAGGCTTTTTTAGTTAGCTTAGAGTTAGCTTAGGCTAGAAGTCCTAGCTTTTCAAAGGCATTGTAGAGGCCGTCTTCTTCGACATCATCTGTTACCATATCAGCCATCGCAAGAATCTCCGGCCCGCCATTTCCCATAGAAACACCAACTTGACAGTATTCTAGCATAGGGATATCAATTTTTGCATCACCAAAAGCAATGGTATCTTTACGATCAGCACCAAGGTGTTTCAAAAGAACGTCCACAGCATGGGCCTTATCAATATCTTTAACACCTAGATCTCCAAAGAGAGCTGTTTCACCACGTCCTCCCCAAGTATGGGCTTCCAGATTTGGAAATTCCTTTATGGAATCAAGATGGTCTTGGTAGTCAGACAAGATGAAGCTGACCTTGTTGAGGTCATCACGATAAAGTTCACCCCCATAAATCAGACCATGCAAAGCATCTTCAGGTTCTTGATCTTTAACCTCTTCTTCGGTTTTTCCTTTACGGAGACTATATTCTCTTAGAACCAAGCGGGCTGCATCTTTGAAGTTTTCAGAAGCAAAGAGACCATTGTTGGATTCAAGGTAAAATTCTAAACCACGACTGTGAAGCCAATCAACGATATGTTTGGCTTCTTCTTTTGAAATCAATCGGTGCATAACCACCTCTTCATTATCTTCCACGTAGGAGCCATTACCACCAATCATTCCATCGATACCAATATCCCAAATAGCATCTTGCATCTCAGCACGGCTGCGACCCGTGCAGACATAGACTTTATGCCCGTTGTCACGTGCTAAGCGGATAGCTTTAACCGCAGATTCTGGAACCCTATTATGATAATCTACCAATGTTCCATCGACATCTAAAAAGATAATTTTTGACATGTCTTACCTCACTTAATCATTCTAATATTAATAATTTTAATTATAACGAAAAGATCGTCATGAAACCATCACTATCCTTTGAAATCATAATACTATCCTATGTTTTTTCGACTTGTTTCTCATAGAGCTTTTCAAATATTGGAAAAAAGACAGCTATCACTCGACCCGTTACTAAACTGGCAATCAGTGTTCCGATACCAACACCAAGCCATCCCTGACCAGTTCCGAAGGATAATAGCAAGGAAAGACTGATGTAAACAAAGTCCATGAGATTTTTCCCCGTTCCAAATCCTTTACCAGTTACTTGACCGATCGTATGCGCGAGAGCATCAGCAGGGTTTGGAATGAAGCGCATAGCAACACTCAAAGAGGCACCAACTCCCATGATAACAACTCCCGCAAAGAGCCAAACAAATCGCATACCTAGAGTCTCTGGCGTTATTAGAGTATTGTCGAAAAACTGCATGACAAAGCTGGTTAGAAAACTAGCCACTATCTGAAGAATCCTAAAATGGTCAAATGACTTTCCTAATAGCAAAAACTGAATGACGATACAGAGAACGAAGTTGAGAAAACTGGTTATCCCAATGGGAATATTAAAAATGACTGAAGCGTTGTAGGCTAGTGAAACAATTGGTGATACGCCCAAGGAAGCCTTAGTACAGAGAGTAATTCCCAAACCAAGAAGGAAAACACCAATCATATAAAACAGTATTTGGGACAAATGATTAACCTTATGAAACAAAAGCAAAACCTTTCATAAAAAATGATATTGTTCTAGTATAACATGAAAAAACGTGAATTTCCTCACCTCAAAAAATGTCCTGATACTCAGTTAATTTCAAAAAAATAACTTTTTTTTGATCCTTTCTTAAGTAGTACGGACAAAAGCAACCTCCTTCGGAGTTTCATTCCTAATGTTTGAGCCTAGGTCTCAAAAATTCCGTTATTAGTGACAGTGTTGCTGTCACAAATAGTACCACTATGGCAAAAAATATCCTTTCAAGCTCACTTCGGTCGCTCTAAACAGCGGAATCTTATTTTGCTATTCAATACATCGTGTTATTTTTTATTTTTGGATGAGTATGACAAGTTTCATCATCGAAAGAGTAGTCATCTTGGTGAACCATCTCAGATGAAAAAACACTAGTCTAATAACCTTAAACTAGCGTTGACGTCACATTATTCGGTTGATTTAATCAATATCTACCCCATTTGAAGCGATCACTTTTCGATACCAGTCAAATGATTTTTTCTTAGAGCGTTTGAGGGTTCCATTGCCTTGATTATCACGGTCAACATAGATGAAACCGTAACGTTTTTTCATTTCCCCAGTTCCTGCTGAGACAAGGTCAATTGGTCCCCAAGTTGTATAGCCAAGAAGCTCAACACCATCTTCATTGATGGCTTGGTTCATGGTTTCAATATGTGAACGAAGGTAATCGATGCGGTAGTCATCTGCCACATAACCATTTTCGTCAGGAGTATCGATAGCACCGAGACCATTTTCCACGATAAACATTGGTTTTTGATAACGGTCCCAGATGGTATTTAACGTAATGCGAAGACCTAGTGGATCAATTTGCCAGCCCCATTCAGAAGCTTCTAGATATGGATTTTTGATGGAAGCAAAAATATTTCCTTGTGTTTTTTCATTGACTTCTGGATCACCTGAAGCCACGCGACTTGAATAGTATGAGAATGAGACAAAGTCAACTGTATGTTCTTTCAAAAGAGCTAAGTCTTCATCAGTCATTTCAATCTCTAAACCGAGACGCTCAAATTTCTTCTTAGCGTAGTTTGGGTATTCCCCACGCGCTTGCACATCGATGAAGAAATAGTTTTCGCGGTCTTCTTGCATCGCTGCCCAGTAGTCACGTGGATGCGCTGTGTTTGGATAATATTGACCAGCTGCAAGCATGCAACCCACTTTATTTTCAGGATCCACTTCATGAGCGATTTTAGTGGCAATAGCTGACGCTACCAACTCATGGTGAGCTGCTTGATATTTGACTTGTTCTTGGTTTTCACCTTCTTCGAAATACAATCCTGCCCCCATGAATGGTGCATGGAGAATCATGTTAATTTCATTGAAGGTTAGCCAATATTTCACCAAACCTTTGTAACGGTTGAAGATGACCTTGCAAAGACGCTCGTAGAACTCTATAACCTTGCGATTGCGCCATCCGCCATACTCCTTAATCAAATGCATTGGGAAATCAAAATGCGTGATGGTTACCAACGGTTCGATGTCGTATTTGCGCAATTCTTTAAAAACATTTTCGTAGAATTGAAGACCAGCTTCATTTGGCTCTAACTCATCCCCTTTTGGGAAAATCCGTGTCCAACCAATAGACATGCGGTAAGTTTTAAAGCCCATTTCAGCAAAGAGGGCAATATCTTCCTTATAATTATGGTAAAAATCGATCGATCCTTTGGCTGGGTAGAAATAACCGTCTTCAAAATCAAACATTTTCTTTTGACCGGCAATGATTGGAAAACGATCTTCTCCAATTGGCACCACATCAACGTTAGCAAGTCCACGACCATCCACGTCGTAAGCCCCTTCTACCTGATTGGCAGCAGTTGCTCCACCCCACAAAAATCCTTCTGGAAATGCTTTTAATTTTGTCATTTTGAAACCTCTTTCATGATTTAGTAATCTTATTATACCACTCCTAGCCGTCAAAAACTGATTGTTTCATCAGATAAAGTGATACTATACTATGATATTGTGGTTGTATTTTCATAAAGCATGCTTTCATTCACAGGATCATAGATGTTATCTAGTTTAAAATACTGATCTTCCACTTCAAATGTTAAAATGGCACAGTTTCTCATACGAACTTGCGGTGGATTGTCCAAAACACCACGGTAAAACTGCGCAATAGCTCCCCCATGACTGACGGCTAAAATGGTATCTCCGTCAGCATGATTTGCTAGCAGCTCCCGAACGGTATTGCCCACTCTTTGGCGCACCGCCATGGAGTCTTCACCACCATGCTGCACAAAATAATCAGCATATCCGACATCTGGAATCAAGGGCGGATTAAGGGTTTCGGATTGTCCCTCAAAAGCTCCAAAATCCATTTCTTTCAACCCTTTAAGACGCACAACATTGGTACTACCTGAGACAATCTCTGCCGTGTCAACGGCTCGTTCTTGCGTTGAAGCATACACTGCTGTAAACCTTATCCCTAACTTTTGAAAATAAGCACGTGCTTTTGTCGCCTGTTCAATCCCAAGCGCTGTCAAAGGGCTATCAGAGACCCCTTGAATACGTTTTAGCTCGTTAAACCGAGTTTGGCCATGGCGCATTAAATACAACGTTTTTGTCATGTAACCTCCTTAGAAGTGATGAACTTCAAAGTCCTGTGTTGGTAAAATGAGTTTTTCAAGCTTTAATTGACCATCCTCTTCCACATCAAAAGCACAGATCGCACAATTTGAAAACCGCACACTTGGTGGAAAGGTAATGCCAAGTTCCAACATCAATCCCCACATGGCAGCGCCGTGACTAACCATAAGAGTCTGGTTAGCTTGTGACTGACGCAAGGTCTCTTGAATGGTTTCACGGACTCGGACACCTACTTGACGAATATCCTCACCACCAAAAGGCACTAGTAAATCTTCAAAAGAAATGCTACCTGAACGATGCTTGGGTAATAACATTTCAGGTTGGGCTTCAAATTGACCAAAGTTCATTTCCTTGAGTCCTTTAAGTTGAGCGACCTGATCACGACCTGAAACCAATTTGGCAGTGTCTGTCGCCCGTTCTTGCGTTGAGGAATAGACCTCATCAAAATGAATGCCTTCTTTTTCAAAGTATGTTTTAGCCAATTTGGCTTGTTCAATCCCCAGTTCTGTCAAGGGAGAGTCACAAGCTCCCTGCACACGCTTTTGGGTATTAAACAGAGTTTCCCCATGTCTCATTAAATAAAGTTTTGCCACAGTCTCTCACCTCTATCTTTTACTTGAATCCTTGCACGATTATCAGAAAGTCCGATACCAATCGCCACTAAAACATCCAATCCTTCTTCCCACAAGATATAGCCCTTTTGGCTACTTCCAACGACTTATCACTACTTCAAGAAAAACCAGCTACCACTGGTTTTTGTGCTAGTTATCCTCTAAAATGGATTGACCTTGAGTGGCAATCAATTCTTGATACCAGAAGAAGGAATCTTTACGGTAACGGTCAAAACTGCCCTTTCCTTGGTCGTCAGCATCAACATAAACAAAACCGTAACGCTTGGACATTTCAGAGGTTGAAGCTGATACCAAATCGATACACCCCCACATGGTATAGCCCATAAGCTCAACGCCATCTTCAATCGCTTCATACATTTGCTTAATGTGTTTCTCAAGATAATCAATCCGGTACTGATCGTGAATAGAACCATCCTCTTCTAACTGATCAAGAGCACCAAGACCATTTTCTACGATGAACAATGGTATCTGATAACGGTCATAAAGTTTATTGAGTGTCACGCGAAGCCCAACAGGGTCAATTTGCCAACCCCAGTCAGAAGCCTCTAGATAAGGATTGGCTTCTCCCAAAATCAAGTTACCAGCTATCGCTTTTTGTTCCGCAGTTTGGTTGTTTGGATGACGCGTCACTGATGACATGTAATATGAAAAACTCATAAAATCAACCGTATAATTTCTTAAAATGTCTTCATCGCCGTCTGCAAAAACAAGATTGATATTATTTTCTTTGAAGAAACGGTTCATGTAGCTTGGGTATTGACCACGAATCTGCACATCAGCATAGAAAAGATTTTCGTGGTCTTTAGTGATTGACTGCATGATGTCATCTGGATGGCAAGTTGCTGGGTAGGCTTCCATACGGGCTAGCATCATACCGATTTGGTTATTAGAATCAATCTCATGACCAATTTTTGTTGCTAAACTGGAGGCGATAAATTGGTGATGGACTGCCTGATACATCTCTTCTAGGTTAAGTTTACCATCTTCAAAAAGCAAGCCCCCCGATAAATAACCTGTCATCCCAAGAATATTGATTTCATTAAAGGTCAGCCAATAGTTGACTTTACCCTTGTAACGTTTGAAGACTGTTTCAGCGTAATGAACGAAGAAATCAATAACCTTACGATTTTTCCACCCACCATATTTTGTTACCAATCCAATCGGAAATTCATAGTGAGAAAGAGTCACTAGGGGCTCAATACCATGTTTGTTCAACTCGTCAAAGACAGCATCATAGAATGCCAAGCCTTCTTCATTTGGCTCTGTTTCATCCCCATTTGGGAAAATACGAGACCAAGCAATAGATAGACGAAAAGTCTTAAAGCCCATTTCCGCCATGAGTGCAATGTCTTCTTTATAACGATGGTAAAAATCAGATCCCCAACGTTTAGGATAAAGGCCTTCTTGATCATTCAAGGCAAACTCTAGCCGCTCTCGGTTCATGGGTGTTGTGAATTCACCGCCTATTGTCTTACGCTCTTCTGGAGAAACTGCACGTGCCGTATCTGAAGTAGCTGGTCCACGACCACCTTCATTCCAAGCACCTTCATATTGATTGGCAGCTGTAGCACCGCCCCATAAAAATTCTTTTGGAAATTGTTTTGTCATGAGAAACTCCTTTATTTCTATTATCAGATAGCAATAATTTAACAGGAATTGTAAACCTTTTCTTATAAAATCTTACGAAATAATAATACTATCTTATGATTTCAAGGCTTGATTATCCAAATAATCTTCAATAACTTCTAGAACCCCATTATTATTGTGGTCAGGAGCTAAAAACTTGGCATGCTGCTTAATAATCTGCGGCGCATTTCCAACAGCATAAGAGTGATTAGCTAAATGCAACATCTCGACATCATTGCCACTATCACCAAAAGCCATTAACTCATCAGCTGAAATTCCAAATCTATCCATGAGTATTTGTAGACCAGCGGCTTTATGAACACCTGTTTGAATAATATCAATCGTGCCAAATCCCGAAGACACCGCTGTTAGATTTCCTGTAAAATGGGCATTAAAGTCAGCCATGACTGCATCAGCCTCTGTAAAATCAGTAGCTACCATACTCATTTTAATAATGAGTTCATCTTTTGGAATATCATCAAAAGATTTTACCCTAACAATAGCATCCATAAAAGCTTTTGCTTCCTCAGGTGCAATCATATGATGCACCATCTCCCATTCTGCAGCCTCTAGCATATATGAGTGTCTAGAGCCCGTTAAAATCACCCGATAAGCTGCTAATTGAGCTTTAAAATACTCTAAAAACAGGGCAACATCAGCTTGATCCAACACAAATCGATTTATCGTTTCACCTTTAACCAGTAAGTGGGCACCGTTTTCTGCTACAAAATCCAAACGGTCTAAAAGCCCTTTGAACATGATATTAACGCGATTCATATTGTTACCAGTTGCTACCACAAAGCGAATGCCATGCTCATCAAGCCGATCTAAAAGCCGTTCAAAACGCTCTCGATCGTAGCTGCCTTTATCATCTAAAAACGTACCATCCATATCACTGGCTATCATTTTAATTGTCATACAAAACCTCCATTATCTTATATTATAAAAAGCCTAGACTACAAAAACTAGGCTTTTTATATGAAAAACTGATACTATAATCGGAAACCGAAAGACCTTACATGTCTTCTAAAGTATTATACTAGTTCAGCAGCATTTTCTGCTTCTTCTTTAAGCAGTTGTTTATCATAAATTTTAATAAAATGATACAAACAGTCAAGTAAAAAGTATTTTAAGTTGCAACTCTTCACTTGTTTTGATTAATAAAAAAACACATCTAAAATAGTCACCTTCACATTCTTTGCCCCAAATAGTAGGCTGCACCAATCAAATTGGCTGAATTGTGATAGAAACAAGCCATCACCTGTGGTCTTTTAACCACTTTGAAAACCCAAGCTTCTTCTGTTTCCAGCTGGTCCAACTGACGATTGACTTCGTCAATTAAGATCGTTTGGGCAGAAATCCCGCCACCAATAACCACTCGTTCCACATCCAAAATACTTTGCAGATTGTTGATCTGAAGGGCAAAGTGGCGACAATAATGTTGAAAGCTAGGGTAGACACGCTCATCCTTACTCTTAATAGCTTCAAATACGGCTCTACCGTCCTGCTCATCTGACAAACCAAGCGCTTTGGCACACCTTGCAATGAAATTCACCGCAGATAACGCTCCACCTGCCAAATCTGCTGCTGATAAGGGAGACATTTTATCTTGTGGCAAAGCAAAGGTTAGTTCTCCAGCTTGAAAATGTGACCCTTGATAAAGTTGCCCATTGATGATAATTCCCCCACCAAGACCTGTTCCTACAATCATGGCTAAACCATTCGTAACCCCTTTTAAATTTCCAGAAGCTAATTCAGCTAAGACAGCAGCCTTGCCATCATTAAGAACAGCCACTGGTTTTTGATAGGATTGCTCCAAGAAATCTTTGAACGAAAAACTATCCAAATAATGCAACATGCCCCCATTATAAACAGTTCCGGTTACAGGATCAATCGTACCTGGACAGGATATGGCAATCCCTTCAATCGTCTCTAAATGTGGCTCAATCATATTCTGCAAAAGTTTTTGGCAATCCTCTAAATCACGCGCAGAAGGTCTTGCTGGAAAAGATTGTTCAAGTTGAAAATCTTCCGAAATCAAGCCTGATTTAAACTGGGTTCCACCCAAATCAATAGCTAAAAATGACATATTGGTTCCTCTTCTTTGTTAACAGTTCAAAATCACGGCTGCTCAAACAACCGTGATTTTAGGATTTAATCCAAATCTTCACCATTTGAGGCAATGACTTTTTGATACCAGTAGAAACTATCTTTTGGCGTTCGCTCGAGCGTTCCTCTGCCGGCATCATCCATATCCACATAGATGAAACCGTAACGCTTGCGCATCTCCCCTGTCCCTGCTGAGACAATGTCAATACAACCCCAAGTGGTGTAGGCGATTAGGTCAACACCATTGTCAATGGCCTTGCTCATAGCTTTCACATGGGCACGGTGGTAATCGATACGATAATCGTCATGGATAGAGCCATCTTCTTCTAGGGTATCAAAAGCTCCAAGACCATTCTCTACTACCATAAGTGGCATTTCATAGCGGTCATAGATTTTTTCAAGATAGTATTGAAGACCATCTGGATCGTGCGCCCAACCCCAATCAGAGTAGGTCAGGTAAGGGTTTTTAGCTCCAGTAGAAAAGTTACCTGCTACTTGTTCAACACCTGTATGGGTGGTAACGTTGTTTGACATGTAGTAAGAGAAGGTATACATGTCAACAGTGCCATTTTTGAGGTCTTCCAAGTCTTCTTCAGTAATATCTAGCTCGACATGATGCTCTTGCCAGAGACGTTTAGCGTATGTGCCGTATTTTCCTTTGGCTTGCACATCCCCGCAATAGTAAATACCTGACTCCCACTTGTGTTGATTTGCCAAAATATCCTTAGGATCAGAAGTCGCTGGATAGAAAGTTATGCCGCAAATCATGTTTCCAATCATAAAGTCAGGATTGATCTTATGACCAAGTTGGACGGCCTTGGCTGAGGCAACAAATTGGTGGTGTAAGATTTGATAACCAGTCTGATATTCCTCATCAGAAGCCTGACCTCCAAACATATCAAGAAACATGGTAGTGTTATTGATTTCATTAAAGGTCAGCCAGTATTTGACAAGGTCTTTGTATTCATTGAAAATAACCTCGCAGTATTTGACGTAAAAATCAATCAGTTTGCGATTGGTCCAGCCACCGTAATTTTCTTCAAGAGCCAGTGGCGTATCAAAATGCCAGATGGACACCAAAGGTTCAATATTGTATTTACGACATTCTTCAAAAACAGAACGGTAAAAATCAAGTCCTGCTTGATTTGGCTGAGCATCATCTCCGTTAGGGAAAATCCGTGCCCAGGAAATGGATAAGCGAAAAATCGAGTAGCCCATCTCTGCAAAAAGCTTAATATCTTCTTTGTAACGATGGTAAAAATCTACCGCAACATGATTAGGATAATGCTCCGTATCAAGAATCGCATGCTTAGCGCCTTCAGGAATCTGGCCGTTGTGCCCCATTGCGCTAACTTTACCAGGTTGACCATCTTTGTCGATATAGGTCATGTAACGTGGTGAGTTTGCTGTGCCACCTGTTGTCACATCCGTTGCAACAAGTCCGCGCCCATCTTCGTTATATGCCCCTTCAGCTTGATTGGCGGCAATTGCACCACCCCATAGGAAATCTTTTGGAAATGTCATTGTCCTACCTCTTTCTTATCTTGATATGATAACCATATTATAGCTCAAACATGGGAATATTTCTTGTAACATCGTATGAAAAAATGGTACTATCTTACGATTTTAAGTCAAGATAGGGAAGCCTGAGCGCACGTCGTACGCGTGATGAAAATGCCTGTAACTGTTTTATAGGCACGACAAATACATGAAACAGTTATTTCCGCATTATAGTACAGATAAATCCATTTTATCTAAGTGTTTTTACTATAAGAAAACCGCTTAAACATAGCTACTATTTTTGTAAATTCTGAACATTGAAATACAGAAAACTTTATTTTCTTGCTAAAAATCTTTCATGCGTTTGATCTGCTCTAAGCTTACCTTCACCCCCATGTAACCCAACCAAGGCAGTACCTCAACCCAGACAGATATCGTCTTTTGTATCTACTTTGATACATCGTCACTTTCGACTTGCCGTACGCGAGTACTGTCTGTGTCTTTCTGTTCCTTATCTAAAAGTTAATTCATTTGACTATAACAGCGACCTTCAAGCACGTCCTCAATGTTTGATTTTCCAAGAGTAAAAAGCTTAGTTGATTGGAAGGCTCTATCACGAATAAGAGTTACGTCTGATATGCAGACGACTAGGGATCTTCTGTGTGGCTACTAGTCAAAACAGGTACCGTTGTCATCAGTCTAAAAAAGAACTCTAAACCGCTTTAAGTAGCTGTCTAGAATTCTCATTTCAGTGTTAGAACTGCTCCGTTAAGAGCTTAAAGTGTCAAGATAGGCTTCGATAACATCCAATACACCGTCTTCCTCGTTAGACTTGGCTTGATACTTTGCTGATGCCTTAACAGCATCGCTAGCATTTGCCATAGCGTAAGACTCTCCAGCTAATCTTAACATTTCCATATCATTAGAATTATCGCCAAAGGCCATCACCTCATCAGCACTAATCCCCCACATCGTCATCAGCTGCTCTAGTCCCCAAGCTTTGTGCATGCCTTTTGTAATCAAATCAATACTGCCATAACCGCTAGCAACAGGCACCAATGATAAATCAGCCAAATCCTTAGAAACAGCTGTTATGACTGGTTCACTATTACCATCTGGAACGACTACTACCGTTTTATAAAAATGATCTTCAGGAAGCGGTAGCAAATGATCCACTTCTACCATCACCGGTAAATGAAGTTTCAAAAAATCCTTGATCTTATCACTAGTTGTCTCTAATAAATAGCCAGCTTTTTCCCCAGTCAGGCAAATGGCAGCCTCTGGAAATGTTTTTTCAATGTATCGTATTAAGGATTCAATCTCTTCGCCAGATTGAAAGTGCTGAGCCACAGTCTTTTCTTTTGACATAATATGACTGCCATTTTCCGCTATGAAGGTCAGGTCTTTATAATCATCAGGAAACTTCAATGTCAATTGACGGTATTGATTACCGCTGGCCACTACAAACTTAATATCATGAGCATTTAGACGCTTCAAAAGCCTCTCAAACCTTGCCACATCGTAGGTTTTATCATCTCTCAGAAAACTACCGTCCATATCTGTTGCTATTAATTTAATCATTGAAACTCCTTTATTGTTGTAGCGTTGCGATGCCTTCTTCTAACAAGGACATCAACAGTAAGGTCTGCTCTTCTTTGACTAGCAGCTCAGCACCATGTCTCAACGTATCGTAGAGAGCATCGTAGAAAAGACTATAATCGCCGACCTCTGACACCACTTTTTCTTCGTGGAAATGTCCATCTTTCATATAAGAAAGGACACCGTAATCTTGCGGACGATCCAAGCCAAAATCAGCATGATTAGGCAAATAGAATTTCTTCAAATCTTCTTCCTGACGATCTTTGGTTGCTTTGATAAAGACGCCCTTATCGCCATAAACTACAAAACTAGGACGTTCTTTTAATCGGAAATAAGAGGACTTGACCGAAACTTTAAGGTCTCCATAAGTCAAATCAATGTCAAAATAATCATTCATACGGTTCTCACCAAGTAGCTGGCGCAAGTCAAAATGAACCTGATCAGGTTTACCAAAATAAGAAATCACTTGATCCAAGGTATGACAACCATGATTATACAAAAAGCTAGTATCAATTGAAAATTCAGTCACACTCTCAGGCACTTCTGGACGAAAATAATCATAATGCATCTCAAGTTCTTGAAGTTTGCCCAATTTCTCTGATTGGATAACCTTTTGCGTGGTTAAAAAATCGGCATCGAAACGGCGATTATGATAGCCCTGAAGCATAAGGCCTCTCTCACGCGCCAGCTCAAATAATTCTTTAGCTTCTGACAAAGTTCTCGTAAATGGCTTCTCCAAAAGAACATGTTTACCAGCCAACAGTGCTTTCTTGGCAGACTCATAATGATTAGACAAAGGCGTTGTCACCACAACGAGTTCAATTTCGGGGTCATTTAACAGCTGGTCTAAATCAGTAGTGTAGACTGCACCTTCAACCTTTGCCCAATCTTCTTTGAGAGAGCGGTTGTAAATGGTTTTAACCTTAAATTTCCCCGTTTTTAAGATAAAAGGCATGTGGTAGCGGTTGGTTGATTTGCCATTTCCTATAAATCCTGTTGTAATCATAAGATCCTTCCTAATTAAGACACAAAGCTCACTTTGTCGATCGTTAAATGACAATGACTTGACAATAAGCATCGCATTTATCATTAAAAAATATAGCTATTTCATAAAACGCTTACTTCATTGTAACATAATTCTGACCAGCTAAAAACTCTCTAGTCCGGAGAGAAGCTAGAGAGTTTCTTAGAGGAATTACTGGAATAAGGATTGACCATTCGTTGCAATCACTTCTTTGTACCAGTTAAATGATTTTTTCTTATAGCGTGCTAAGCTTCCTGTTCCATCATCATTGCGATCAACATAGATGAAGCCATAGCGTTTGGATAGCTGTGCCGTTGACGCTGATACCAAATCAATTGGTCCCCATGTGGTGTAACCCAAAAGTTCCACGCCATCCTGGAGAGCTTCAGCTACTTGCACAAGGTGTTTTTGAAGATAGTCAATCCGATAATCATCTTCAACAGTAGGTCCATCAGGACCGTCTACTAACACATCCTTAGCTCCCAGACCATTTTCTACGATAAAGAGCGGCAATTGATAGCGATCATAGAAATCATTTAGCACTAAACGAAGACCAACTGGGTCAATTTGCCAACCCCACTCAGATGATTCTAGATAAGGATTAGAGATGCCTCCCAAAATATTACCACGACCTGTTTGATACTCTTCAGGATTGTGCGCTGCAACAGCAGACATGTAGTAAGAGAAGGAAATAAAGTCAACGGTATGCGTTAACAATTCCTCATCACCCTCAGCAAAGGTAATCTCAATATCGTTTTCTTTGAAATAGCGTTTGATGTAATTAGGGTATTTCCCACGCACATGAATGTCCGAGAAGAGATAGTTTTGATTTTCAAATTGATGGACGGCCAATTGGTCCAAAGGATTTGAGGTCATCCCATAGGCTGGCATAGCAAGCACCATACAACCCACTTTAAAATCAGGATTAATCTCGTGAGCGATTTTAGTCGCTGAAGCAGAAGCTACCAACTCGTGGTGCACCGCTTGGTATAAGTCTTGTTTGGACAACTCTTCAACTGGTGTGGCAATCCCGCCAGACATGAAGGGCGCATGAAGAACCGAATTGACCTCATTAAACGTCAACCAATACTTAACTTTGTCTTTATAACGTGTGAAGACGGTACGAACATAATGTTCGTAAAATCCGATCAATTCACGATTAGCCCAGCCGTTGTACTTGCGAGCTAAATAGAGAGGTGTTTCATAATGAGATAGGGTTACCAAGGGCTCAATACCGTATTTGGCTAACTCATCAAAGACATCATCGTAAAATTGAAGACCAGCTTCGTTGGGTTCTGTTTCATCACCATTTGGGAAAATACGTGACCAAGCAATTGACATGCGAAACACTTTAAAGCCCATTTCGGCAAAAAGCGCAATATCCTCTTTGTAACGGTGGTAGAAATCAATCCCTTCCAATTTGAGGTTGTCCTCAGTTGGTTGATCTGTAATCAAGGGATTTTTATCATCAGCTTTGGCAGGTAGCCCACCTTTTGGGGTTACATCTTGCACGGACAACCCTTTGCCATCAAGGTTATAAGCCCCTTCAAATTGATTGGCTGCAGTTGCCCCGCCCCAGAGAAATTCTTTTGGAAATGTATAAGTCATTTGTTTACCTCATTCATTTTTATGATAATGTTATTATATAAAGACATCTTTTTAATCGCTAGCACTATCCTTCTAAAAACTGATACTATCCTTTGATAAACTGATCACTTGTGCTAAAATAGAAAGGAACAAAAGGAGAGTACACGTGAACAACCAAAAAGAAGATTTTCGTCTTGATATTGATTATAATAACCACTTACTGCCTTATCATTTTTATCACACAGAAGTTAGGGATGGACGACCAGATACCCTTTTTCATTGGCATCCAGAGTTAGAGGTCAACTACGTCTATGAAGGTAGCGCTCGTTATCATATTGATTATGATTTTTTCAACAGTACTGCTGGTGACATTATCCTCATTCGCCCAAATGGCATGCACTCCATCCATCCTATCAATAATCAAAAACACATCACTGATACTTTCCTCTTCCACTTGGATATGATTGGCTACTCCATTGTGGATCAGGTTAGCCTTCGCTATCTCCAACCTCTGCAAAATTCTACCTATAAGTTCATCCAGCGGATTCAACCCCATATGGCAGGCTATGACGAGATTAAACGAATCCTTTTTGATTTGTTTCAATTAGCCACAGAAGAAGAGAGACACTTTGAAGTCTTGCTCAAAGCCAGATTGAACGAGCTGATTTACTTGCTCTTCTTCTACCGCTACGTGGTTCGAAAATTGACAGATGATAGTTACCGCAAAGATGAAAAACTCAGAGAACTGATTGATTATATCAATAATCATTACTACGAAGAACTGTCTATCTCTTTTCTAGCTAAAAAAATGGGTTACAGCAAAACCCACTTTATGTCCGTCTTCAAGCAGCAAACAGGCTCATCTTGTACCGAATTTATCATTCAAGTTAGACTAAACAAAGCCTGCGATGCTCTGGTGAATACACGTAAACCAATCATCGACATCGCCACACAAGTTGGTTTTAACAACCTATCCAACTTCAATCGCCAATTTAAAAAGTATTACCAAATGACACCAAGTCAATATCGAACACAATTCAAGAAGAAAGAAGCTAAAATTCTGATTAACCCCTCCGATGATGTTCTCTATTAAACGAGGGTAAGAGTTCTACCCAAACGACAAAATCACAGAGTCTGAGAAATCTTACGTCTCAGATTCTTTTTTAAAGTCAGTAAAAAATCCCTCCCAAAGGAAGGATTTGAATACTCATTGATGCGATTTATGGTCAAATGAATTAACTAGGAACTGAGACACAGACAATACTTGGTACGGCAAATCGAAAGTGACCATATATCAAAGTTAGTTCAAAAAATTATAAATAACGAAACAATTCCAACATCTAGATATTTACCATAATTGATTCGCCAAAACATACTGTAATGACATTGGAACAATGGTATCTTTTTCACTCAGCACCAATGCTGGATACTACATGATAAAACGGAAGAACTTCCCTCATCCAACAATCTGAAATATTAATTATCTATTCAAACACCACTTCTTCCAACGGCTGGCTAAACCATCTACCTTTCATCACATTATCCACTAAGGCCTGTTTTTTAGTCGCTGATAAAGTCGTATCACCCTTCATTTCTGCAATAATATCCTCAGAAGTCTGTTTATCTACACTCATTTGAATGTCGGCTTCTTCTTTACTTGCATCCATCTGAAGAATTTCGTTTTTTTCAGCAGTCCATTCTTTCCATTGTGGCAATTGGTCACTATTCGGATTGCCGTTTGCAATAAACTCTTTCAAATAAACTTTGAAATTTTCGCTCAACTCCCTAGGACCAGCAGATTTAAAATCATCACCGATAAAAGTTGCATAATTTGAGGAATTTTGCAAAAGGGGCTCAAATACACCATGAAAAGCTCCCAAGAGTGAGGCGGTTTTTGGCGCAGTCTTCTTATCATCACCATAAGAAATATTTGTTATATAGATAGGCGAATTATAATGACGACTCATAACCCTTGCACTATCCACTGTATTTGACATACGGTAAAGAGCACTACCATACGTTTCTGCAAAAACGAACTCTTTCAACTTCTCTTGATCTTCAAAGAGACTGCTATCTGTTACAGATGATGCAAAATAGGGATCAAACGCTGTAAACAGTGAAAACTCACTCGTACCAGTCAGCAATAATAACGGAACATCATTATATTTTTTAGTTTCAAATCCTTCCTTAGGAATAACGACTCCATCCTTGTATAGATGGGGGAATACTGACATACGAATACCAGCATTTCCCATTAGCGGAGCCAAACGATCCGCAGACAGGTCATATAGGTAATTTCTGACTTCTATATCAGATGACAACAACCACTTCTGGGCTTCTTCAAGTGATTCTTTCTTTTTATCTTCTACTACTAGTGGAGCCATAGCCTTGGCAAAAATTTGTTGACTATTTGATTCATCAGCCAAAGTCATACCACCACTAAATGAAATGGCTTTATCATATTTATCTTTAAAAAGAGGTGAGATTAATGTTGCCATCACATCTCGTCCGCCAGCTGAGAAACCAACCAAGGTCACATTATCCTTATCTCCACCAAACATTTCGATATTTGTTTCTACCCAATCTAGCGCAGCAGCAATATCAAGCAAGGTAAAATTCCCAGAATTCTCTTCATCGGTGCCATTTTTTAATGCTTCTAAAGGATTAAATCCTAACGCTCCCAAACGATAATTCACAGAAACATAAACAGCATTCACATCGTTTACAAAGTCATTCCCTCTGATTTCTTGTGCATGTCCAGTCTGATTATTCCCCCCATGGATAAAAACCATTACAGGTAGTTTATTATCAGTTGTGTCTGGTCTTACAATATCTAAATTAAGTGATTCTTCTGTCCCAGTAATTTCACCATTCGATAATTGAATAAATGAATCACCTTTAGCCGTAGCATCAAACTCCTCTTTCCATTTTTTAGGAGGTTGTGGAGCCTTCCATCTTAATTCTCCAACTGGGGCTTGCGCATAAGGTACCCCCAACCATTCTAGAACTTGGTTCTTTTCATCTTTATGTCCTTTAAGAGTACCCGTTGAAATTTCCTTAACGACGTCATTCTTAAAGGCAGTATTATCAGTTGCCTGACCACATGCCGCCAAAACAATGGCTACAAATATACTAAATAACAGGCTGACTATTTTTCTCATATAAAGTTCCTTTCATGACTGAAACATAAATAAGGTAACGCTTACATTTTTTACTTAAATAAATACCAGCTGATAAGCAGCTAGTATTTATTGTCATATCATTGAACAGTTGTTAGAAGGTAGTCACCTGTGTTGACACGGCCTTCTTGTGTTGTTAACACATCTGTATAGTCATCTGTGTTTGTCACGATGATCGGTGTAATGACTGGAAGTCCGGCTGCTTTGATAGCATTAACATCAAATTCAAGAAGTTTTTGTCCTGGTGTCACCTTGTCACCTACTTCAACAAAATTCTTGAAACCTTTACCAGCCAATGACACGGTATCCATACCGATATGAATTAAGATTTCAGCCCCATTCTCAGTTTTAAGACCGATAGCATGATTGGTTGGAAAGACGAGCGATACTTCTGCATTTGCTGGTGCAACAACAACACCGTCCGCTGGATCAATAGCAATCCCTTTCCCCATCGCTCCTGAAGCAAAGACTTCATCAGGGACATTTTCAAGAGCAACGATGTTACCGATAAGTGGACTAGCAATAATTTCTTGCTTGATGTCAACAACTTCTTCGGCTGCAACCACTTCTGCTTCTTTAACTTTTTGTTCCGTTGGATTTCCATAAAGGGTTGGAACTGGTGCAAAATATTGGATAATAAAGGAAAGTACAATAGCTACGAGTGTTAAAACAATGGCCAAAATCATACCACTGGTATCACCTGTCTTTGGATTTACCAATGATGGATATAGAAAGACACCCATACCACCGATAGCATAAGTAGTGACTTTAAAGGCCATCATGGCTGCACCAATGATCCCTGAAACAGCACATGAAATAATAAATGGTGTGCGCATAGGGAGAGTTACCCCATAGATAGCCGGCTCTGTAACTCCAAAAATAGATGAGATAAGAGCTGGCGTTGTAATTGTTTTAACCTTTTGTTCTTTTGTTTTAAGCAAGATGGCAAGAAGCACACCTGTTTGTGTAAAGTTCGGAAGCAAAGCTGGTGCAAACATCGCAGATTCGCCTGTAGTTGCCACTTGTAAGATTGCTAGGGGAACGATTGCCCAATGAAGACCAAACATCACCATCACTTGCCATCCAGCACCAAGAATAAATCCAAAGATAATTGGGCTAAAGCTTTGAATAGCAATCAATGCATTACTTAAGCCGTCTGATACCAAATTAGCAAGCGGACCTACCGCAAGGAATGTCAAAGGTACAGTGATTAAAATGGTTACAAAAGGAACGACGAAGAGTTTCACCACATCAGGCGTAATTTTCTTCATGAATTTCTCAATGAGTGAAGCGACCCATACTGCCAAAATTGCGGGCATAACTGTTGAGAGATAACCACTAGCTGGAAGTGCAAACGGGATACCAAAAACATTGTCAAGCCCTGCCTCTTTAAGTCCAGTAACTGATGCTGCAATATCAGGATAAACCAGTGCTGCTGCAATAGCAAGAGCCGTAAATTCATTCATTTTAAACTTACGTGCAGATGTAATAGCAATTAACATTGGTAAGAATTGGAAGAAACCATCACCTGTAGCATTTAAAATAACGTATAAGGCACTATTTGAGGCATCCATGCCCATTAAGCCACCCATTATCGCAACAATACCTTTAATGATACCGGCAGCTGCCAAAGGTCCTAGGAAGGGTTGGAATATCCCAGAAACCAAGTCGACAAAGCGGTCAAATAAATTTCCCTTTGGAGTATCACCCTCATCTGTATCAAGTGAACCGACACCCTGAACACCCTGTTCCAGAACTGCTGCATAAACGTCTGGCACATGGTTTCCAATAACGACTTGGTATTGCCCTCCAGCTTTAACAACGGTTACGACACCATCACGAGCTTTGAGGTAATCCGTATCTGCCTTGCTTTCGTCTTTCAATACAAAACGCAAACGTGTAATACAGTGACGAAGGTTGACAACATTATCTTTTCCACCAACGTGAGCGACAATATCTTTTGCCAACTCAGTATAATCTTTTTTAGCCATTTTGGCTCCTCCCAAATAGTTGTTTATTGGATTGCTTTAGGCAAACAAAAAACCTAAACAAATACCAAATAAACCTCCAGAAGTGGCGACTACTCCTGTCTTTGTTTATCTTGTATTTATTTAGGTTTTGCCTGCTTGACCAGTAACAATCCATCTGATGTTTATTATCATAACAGACTTTTCTGAATAATGCAAGCGCTTTTTTAAGTTTTTTGAAGATTTTTAACTGATCATACTCAAACATCCTCAAAGCTACTGGTCGATAACATACCAATAAAAAGTAGTTCATCCAAAAATCGATTATTTAAATGTCCTAACTGGATGATAAAAACGCATTGCCATCTTTCACACTTTAAGTGCTGAGTAACAAATTTTGAATTAGCCAAGTCGTTTCTATCATATAGCTTTACAACCACTACTGGAGAAGGGAAGAAAGCGTTCTGTTAACCTAGATATTAGCCTCGCTCATGTACTGATCTCATGCCTTATTAGCCTTTTATGCTATTTTCTGAGTAATGAAATCAAGAATCTTAATGTCAAAAGCCAAGTGCTGGAACTTCTCTAAGCAAAACTCAATTGAAAATAAAGCTAATTATGACGCTACTGCTGTTAACATTCCGATCTAGCGTAATGACGTGCAACCAGTATCTAGATATTATCAAGGGCAAAGCTATAACATGTTGTCCTTTCTCCTAAGTATAATCCCATTTAGAAAACATGAGCTCATACTCAGTTAATTCAAAAAATAACTCTTTTTGATCTTTTCTTGAGTAGTGCGGACGGAAGCAACCTCCTCCGGAGTTTCATTCCTAATTTTTGAGCCTAGGTCTCAAAAATTCCGTTATTAGTGACGCAACACTGTCACTAATAATACCACTACGGCGAAAATATCCTTTCAAGCTCACTTCGTTCGCTCTACACTGCGAAATATTATTTTACTATTCGGTACATCGTGTTATTTTTTGATTTTAGATGAGTATCACATCCAAAAACAGCTCAGAACAGTAACGCCATTTGGCAATACTATTCTGAGGTGCTTTTGTCCTATTTTTGTTTCACATGACTGTACCCATTAGCTTAGCTAGTCTAATTGTTTAACTATGATACTGATATCCCTTTGACGACTACTAATGCCTAACAGGAAGCATGGTTAAATAACAATTCTGATAAGTGTCGAAAAGATCCAAGACAGCCATAATCTCCTTTTCTATTTGGAGAATTAGCTGTCTTTATATAGTCTTACAAAGCAATATTAGTAGAGGACAGTCTCCTCAATCAGGCACCAAACACCTTAGTCACTCACTTTGAGTAAGTATATTAGCTTTGAATCCTCTATCATCAGCAGTTGTTCTAAACGGTTTAAGAGCATAATGATCCAAGAAAAAGCGAGTAGAAATGACAAGATTTCAAAAGCCGTTAAGGACAGATAGCCTAGCCCATAAAAAGCGATTGTTTGAACCACTAGAAGTCCCCCTATCGTGTAGGATGCCACCAAAAAATCACGACTAACCTCTGGTAACAACCAGCGAATACCCACTATTAAGGCAATAATAATATAGACCAGATAACCTGCAACCCTTGTATGGATCGTGTGCCACCTATCATCATTTGGAAAATAACCAACGGCTCCCAAATCAAGCGCCAAAAGAACGAGCAGACCTTGCAGTAACATCAACTGCTTAGATTTTCCATATCGCACACGTAAAGCAACAAAGAGATAATCAATCAAAGCCAGCAAAATCATGGCTGATAGAATCAAAGCAAGGTTGAAAGTCCAGCTATTATTGGCTTGGCTAGTTCCAAGAAAACTAAGATTAACCTGCCACCACTGGTTATTTTGGTTACTAACCATAGCCAGGACAACACCACTAATGATAATGATTGAAAAAAGACTGGTTAACCAATTTCCTCTTAAACGTTCTGATAAGATTACCATCAGAAAAGATAAGATAAAACTTAAAATGCCCAATAAAAATGAGGCCGTTAGGCTATCAAACAAAATCCCTTTGAATAGTTGACCAAACACCCAAGCTATCCCCAGAATCAGCAGTGACAAGACAACAGCAAAAGACAAGACAATCACGGGCAATACCCGCCAAAAAATGCGTTTAGGAAGACCATTCAAAAAATAAGCCCGACTTTTAATAAAGCCAACTAAAAACGCTGCTAAACTGACAATTCCACCCACAACTAAGAGTGCTGCAAAAATAGAAGGTCTCCCAGTCAGAGGAAGTTGGCTTGTCCCAGTCATTCTTAGAACTAGGTAGCATATCAGGCTAATCAGTGAATTGATTAGAATAAGAATCCATGTTTTGATAGGTAGTTCTGACTGTTTTGGGTAAGACTTCAATAAGAGATCTCCATCACCTGTAATCGCTACTTGAATCCTTTCCCCTTCTTCGGGAGACAGGACTTGAGCCAGCTCTTTAGGTAATAAAATGTCTTTCATAGTAACCTTTCTTTGTCGTTTTTTACCATTATGACTAAAATATTTGAAAAAGTAAAGAGCTCTTATGAACATTCTACTACCTATCAAATGAGGCATTTAAGGAGTATAAAGCTGCTATTCTAAGAAGCCCTTAAATCAACAAGCTGTCATTGATGTTGCTTCTAAAAACCAACTGGTTTCACGCTATCCAAAGGGTTGTTTTCTAATCATCTACTTGAGTAGAGAAAGGACCCAAAAAGCGCTATTCATCAGTCTCGGATTTAAAACCGATGAATAACACTTCGTCAATCTTAATATAAGATGGCATCATCTCTCGTCATCGCCAACAAAGAAAAATCATTAAGCCTGTAGGCGTTTTTTCAAAAGTTGAATCGTTATTAAGTAACCAAAGACCAAGAAAATAAACCAAAACCAAAATGCTCCAGGGATTTCCGCAAAATCAACGTAGGTATGTAGAGGGCTTAGTAAAATCACGAAGCCTAAAAGGATCCCAAGTAGTGAGGTAATCAGCACTAAAGTACTAGCGCGACTTTGAAGGAATGGAATTTTGTTTGTTCTAACAATGTGAACAACACCGATTTGAGTCGCTAATCCAACAGCGAACCAACCAGCTTGGAAAATGCCTTGCGTTGCTAAACTGTTAGCCCCAATCACATACCATAGGACAAGAAAAGTTAGAATATCAAAGATACTGCTGACAGGACCGATTTTCCAAGTGAAAGTCCACAGTTCCGTCAAATTCCAATTGGTTGGTTTTTCAATAGCACTTTTGTCGACATTGTCCCAAGGGAGTGTTAACTGCGATAAATCATAAATGAGATTTTGGAGTAAAATTTGCATGGACAGCATGGGAAGAAAAGGAAGGAAGATACTAGCAATCAAGATCGAAAAGACATTACCAAAATTCGAGCTGAGGGTTAGTTTGATGTATTTCATCATATTTTCAAAGACGATTCGGCCTTCTAAAACGCCTGTTACCAGAACCATTAGGCTCTTTTCAAGCAAAATGATCGAACTAGCATCTTTGGTAATGTCTGCTGCTGTATCCACTGAAATACCCACATCAGCTGTTCTAAGGGCAGGTGCATCGTTGATACCATCTCCCACGAAGCCAACCGTATGCCCTTTTTCTTGTAACAATCTAATGAGTCGAGATTTTTGATTGGGCGTGCATTTTGCAAACAGCTGTATCTGGTCAATAATCTCTTTTAAATCATGATCAGAAAGCTGGTCAATGTCCGTCCCTAAAAGGTATTTATCTGAACGAATACCGACATCTTCACAAACCTTAGCAGCAACAATCGGATTATCCCCTGTCAATACTTTAACATTGACCCCGTATTCATGTAGATTTTCAATCGCCTCTGCAGCAGAGGGTTTAGCTGGGTCTAAAAATCCTATTAGCCCTAGAATGGTCATATCTTTCTCGTCAGAAACACTGTATTCGAGACCGTGATCAGCTAAATCTCTAGCGGCAACAGCCAAGACACGCATCCCTTTGGCATTAAGAGTTTCACTAAGTTCTAAAAAATGTTCTTGTCTTGCTTTGGTCAATGCTTGTCTGGAGCCATTGATATGGACATGCGTAGCCACTTCGATGACCTCCTCGATAGACCCCTTGGTAATCATCAAATGATGGGTGTTGTGGTCGACAATTAAACTCATCCGACGCCTAGAGAAATCAAAGGGGATTTCATCAATAATCTTGTGTTGATAAGCATGGGGTGTGGCAAAGTGTTTTTCGAAGTAGTCAATAACAGCAACATCCATCAAATTTCGCCAACCTGTTTGATAATAGGAATTTAAAAAGGCATATTCGATGACTTGGTCATTACTTTGACCATCTGCGCCTAAGTGTTCAACGAGGACAACACGGTCTTCAGTGATGGTTCCTGTTTTATCTGTACAAAGAACATCCATAGCTCCTAAATTTTGGATGGCTTCGCTTTCTTTGACGATAACTTTTTCTTTAGCAAGGCGATTTGCCCCTTTGGCTAAGTTGCTAGTCACAATCATTAGAAGCATTTCGGGTGTTAAACCGACAGCTACGGCAATGGCGAAGAAAAAAGCATTGCTCCAGTCGTGTTTGAAAAAGCCATTTAAAAGAAAGACCAGTGGGAACAAAATGGCAATAATTCTAATCAGCAACTTACTGACGTCCCTTAACCCTTTTGAAAAAGTATTTTTTCGACGTTGATTGGTAGCTTTTTTAGCAATATCTCCAAATAAAGTAGCTTCTCCAGTGTAGCTAATAACCGCTAAGCCTGAACCACTAATCACATCACTCCCCATAAAAATCAAATTGGATTGGTCAAAGATAGCACTACTAGCATCAGAGTCGAACTCATGTCTTTTTTCAACGGGAACAGACTCACCGGTTAAGGAAGATTGGTTAATAAACAAGTCTCGACTCTGAATTAAGATAGCATCGGCAGGGATCATGTCGCCAGTTGTCAGTGTAATGATGTCTCCAGGAACGATGTCTTCCATGGGGATTTCTACCTTTTGACCAGATCGAGTCACCGTAGCCGTATTCTCAATCATCTGTTTCAAGGCTTGACTAGATTGCTGGGCTTTGTACTCCTGAACAAATGAAATACTGACACTAACAATAATCATTAGTAACATAACCACAGCTGACTCGATATCTCTTGTCACAAATGAGACAATCATCAAGAGAGATAAAACAAGTACGAAAGGATCGGCAAAACATTTCCCAAGAATCTGCCAGACTGTCCTTGGTTTTTCAGCGTTGATTTTATTAGGGCCAAATTGTTCCAAGCGTAGCTCAGCTTGTTCATGATTTAAGCCTTCTAGCTCTGTCTTTAACTCTTCTAATAACTGATGAGATGACAATTGAGCTAATTGCCGAATAGCTTGTTCTTTTTTAGTTGTCATAGCCTTTCCTTTCTAATCTAAAATAGTTACAAATTGTTAGATACTAGTTCATTTAATTCCCTTTTTCTTAACTATGCGTTTTCACAAGGGTTACATAACTGTCAAAAGAGTCAAACTAAATCGTGTCATAATCCGTTTCATTAAATTGTTTCTACAATAGTCACTCTAACATTAAAAAAAAGGGCTGTCAACCAAGTGTGAAAGGGCTTTATTAACAAATCTTAGTTTTATCTGATTCTATCACGACGCTAACTTATGAATGGATGAATCTCTGGGGCTGACAATCCATCGCCAAAAACGAACGGCTGATACTTCGTTTGACAACTAAAAATACGGTCTCTCTGACCTTAAAATATTAGACATTACCATTTCTTAGAAATGTGCAAAAAACAATCTGGTTCTTTCTAAATGAAAGAGCCAGACCGTCACTCAAATGGTTATTCTATTACTGTTTAATAGCAAACTATTCCATGCACCCTCTTCAAAACAACTGCCATCCAAGCTTTAGTTAGCACAAAGTCTCAACACCATAATCTTCAGGTAACGAGACAACGGTTCTTTCTTTATGACTGCAACTTCATAAAGCAAACTTATGATTAAAATAGTCACTCTCCATAGCCTTTGTCGGAAATCAAATCACTTGCAAAGTCAACTCACACAGAAATGAATAACCTCAATCTGTTTTTGTAGGGGATTTGATGCCGTTCTCATGTGTCTTCCCTGACTTTTTTCAGTAACATCAGCAATCGCATTAAACAACAGTCTTTTAAAAGTGATACCTTTACCTAGTTAAGTCTTTTCAGAAAGAAGTAGCCGAGGTTCAAAAGACCGATGATGACTAGAGCCTTACCAGCTTTTACCCTCAACTCTAAATAAAAGTGACTTTTTGCCTTCTGTTCTTTGACTCATCTTCTTATCGATAGAGCTGATTCCTTTGAAAAGGCAACACTTTTCTGTACAATTTTTATAAAGTGCTTTTTGTTAAGCGATAACTCGCCTAGCCATGGGTGTTTGATAGTTGAGACTGCCGTGAATGCGATGATGATTCCACCAGTGGACGTAGTCCTTAGTTTTAAGATTTAGTTCTTCAAGTGAATGAAAGATTTCTTGCTTAATAAACTCCAGTTTGAAGGAGCGATAGGTGCTCTCAGCTACGGCATTATCATAAGGACATCCTGCTTGACTAAGTGAGCGGGTAATGCCAAACGTCTCTAATATCTCATCTATCAGCTGATTATCAAACTCCTTGCCACGATCAGAGTGGAAAAGATAGACCTTGGTTAGTGCATAAGGGATACTCTGAATAGCTTGTTTTACGAGCTCTGCAGTCTTCTGCCAACCGACTGACAGACCAATGATTTCACGATTATAGAGGTCTATTATCAAGCAAACATATGCCCAGCGCTTACCAACACGAACATAAGTCAAGTCAGTTACAATCGCTTCAAGTGGTCTTTCTTGGTTGAATTGCCTGTCTAAGAGATTTGGAATGGGTGCTTCATTTTTCCCTTTAGAACACGGCTTGAAGCTAGTCTGCTGGTAAACAGATACGAGATTCAATCGCTTCATTATCCGACGAATGCGACGACGAGACAAGACGAACCT